>NZ_LWEZ01001581.1:0-45968 GCF_001634945.1 Alcanivorax sp. HI0044 | reverse complement strand
CGGAAATCTCCGCCGAGATGGCGGAGCAAGCCGGTATCCGAAGCAAGGCCGCAGGTGCCGGCATCCTGGAGCGCACCATCAGCAGTTATGGCCGCCTTGTTCCCAATCCCGACGGGATTGCCCTGATCAGGGCACGCTTCCCGGGTCAGGTTACGAAAATCAATGCCAGTCTCGGTGACGCGGTCAAGGCTGGCGAGCCACTGGCCAGCATCGAATCCAACGACAGCCTCCAACCCTACACCTTGCGTGCGCCTTTCGCCGGTACCGTTATCCAGCGCAATATCAACGTCGGCGAGCTGGCCGGGGAGCAGGCGCTGTTCACCATCGCCAAGCTCGACCCGCTATGGGTGGAATTGAAAATCTTCCCGGGGCAGCGCCGCGAAATCGCACCAGGACAGCTGGTGCGAATTGACACCGGAGATGCCCAGCACGAGTCCAGGATCAGTCATATCGTGCCGCAGAACAGCGGCTCGCCCTACGTCATTGCCCGGGCAGAAATTGCCAACGCAGAGGAGCTGCTTTCACCGGGCCGGCTGGTTTCGGCGAGCATCGTGGTAGAGCGTATCGAAGTGCCGCTGGTGATAGAAAATCGGGCCCTGCAGTTGCTCGACGAATCCCAGGTCGTGTTTGTGCAAGAAGGCAATAGCTTTGAGCCCCGGCCTGTCGAGTTGGGCCGCACGGATGGCCAGTTCACCGAAATACTTTCTGGCCTGAAGCCCGGCGAACGCTACGTGGTGGAGAACAGCTATCTCATCAAGGCGGATATCGAAAAATCCAGCGTGTCAGACGACGATTAACAGGAGGCCACTATGATCGACGCTATCGTGCGCCTCTCTGTAGAACGGCGCTATCTCATGCTTTCGCTGATTCTGGTGCTGATCGGTGTCGGTGTCTGGAGTTTCCAGCGCCTGCCCATCGACGCGGTACCTGATATCACCAATGTCCAGGTGCAGATCAACACCGAGGCACCCGGTTATTCACCCCTGGAGACAGAGCAGCGCATCACGTTCCCGGTGGAGACGGCGCTGTACGGCCTGCCCAGCCTGTCCTACACCCGATCCCTGTCCCGTTACGGCCTGTCCCAGGTGACCGTGGTGTTCGAAGAAGGCACGGACATCTATTTCGCCCGCAACTTGATCAACGAGCGCCTTGGCGCCATCAAAAGCGTCCTTCCGCCTGGGCTGGAGCCGGAGATGGGCCCCATCGCCACCGGGTTGGGCGAGATTTTCATGTACACCGTGGATGCGGCGCCCGGCGCCACCCGGGAAAATGGTGAGCCCTGGGATGCCACTGCCCTGCGGGAAGTGCAGGACTGGATCATCAAACCTCAACTGGCCCAGGTGCCCGGGGTGATCGAAATCAATTCCATCGGCGGCTACGACAAGCAGTATCACGTCACGCCCTCCCCGAAAAAATTGTTGGAGCTCGGCGTCAGCCTCGAGGACTTGGTGGCGGCACTGAGGGCCAACAACGCCAACCGTGGCGCTGGCTATATCGAACGCAATGGCCAGCAGCTGCTGGTGCGCTCCCCCGGCCAACTGAAGACCATCGGCGACATCGAACAAGTAGTGATCGCCAACCGCGATGGCGTGCCCCTCCGGGTGAAGGATGTCGCGGAAGTGGCCATTGGCAAGGAGCTGCGCACCGGGGCTGCCACCCGCGACGGCGTGGAAACGGTGATCGGCACCGCCATGATGTTGATGGGAGAAAATTCCCGTAGTGTCGCCCGGGCCGTTAGCGAGCGGCTGGAGGATATCCGGCCATCCCTGCCCGAGGGCATTCGCGTGGAAGCCGTCTATGACCGCACCACTCTGGTGGACAAGGCCATCGCCACGGTGGAGAAGAATCTGCTTGAGGGTGCGCTGCTGGTGATCGTGGTGCTGTTCCTGCTGCTGGGCAACCTGCGGGCCGCCCTTATTACCGCGGCGGTGATCCCCCTGTCGATGCTCGCCACCATCACTGGCATGGTGAGGACCGGCGTTTCCGCCAACCTGATGAGCCTGGGGGCACTCGACTTCGGGCTGATTGTCGATGGCGCGGTGATTATCGTGGAGAACTGCATCCGGCGCCTGGCCGGGTCTCAGCAGGCTACGGGTGCGCGCCTGCCGCTCAAGGAACGGCTGCAGGTCGTCTATGAAGCCACGACCGAGGTGATACGTCCGAGCCTGTTCGGGGTGGCGATCATTACCGTAGTTTACATCCCCATCTTCTCCCTCACAGGGGTAGAGGGCAAGATGTTCCATCCCATGGCCGCCACCGTGGTCATGGCCCTGGTGTCAGCCATGGTGTTTTCGCTCACCATCGTCCCCGCCGCCGTTGCGGTGTTCCTCACAGGCAGGATCCGCGAAAAGGAAAGTGCCGCCATCAGTGCGGCCAAAGGGATCTATCGCCCGGCGCTGGAGCTGGCCCTGAAATTCCGCTGGCCGGTACTGGGGGGCGCCGGCGCCCTACTGGCGGTCTGTATCTGGCTAGCAACCACCCTGGGGTCGGAATTCATCCCCCAGCTCAGCGAGGGTGATATGACTGTGCAAGCCCTGCGCATTCCCGGCACAGGTCTGGAGCAATCCATTGCGATGCAGAAACCTTTGGAGCGGCGCATCAAGGCCTTCCCCGAGGTAGACAAGGTATTCTCGCGAATCGGGACACCGGAGGTGGCCACCGACCCCATGCCACCGAATATCGCGGACAGTTTCGTGATTCTCAAGCCGCGCGAGCAATGGCCGAACCCGGACAAACCGCGAGATGAGCTGATTGCCGAGATTCAGGCGGCGGTCGGGCAATTGCCCGGGAACAACTACGAGTTCACCCAACCCATCGAGATGCGCTTCAACGAACTGATCTCCGGTGTGCGGGCGGACCTGGGCATCAAGGTATTCGGGGACGACCTAGACCAGATGCTCAATGCCGCCAATGTGGTGCTCGAAGTCGTGGAGTCAGTGGAAGGGGCCACCGATGCCCGGGTGGAGCAAATCACCGGGCTGCCCATGCTGTCGGTGCACCCCAAACGCATGGCGCTATCCCGCTACGGCCTGACCGTGGATGATCTTCAGGATCTGGTGGCAGCGGGTGTAGGTGGCGAAAACGCCGGCCTGATCTACGAAGGGGATCGCCGCTTCCAACTGGTGGTGCGCCTGCCCGAGGTCATCCGCCGGGATGTGGACAGCCTGGCGGATCTGCCGGTGCCCCTGCCGGGAGGCGGCTATGTGCCACTGTCAGAAGTGGCGGCGCTGGAGTTGGCTCCGGCCCCCAACCAGATCAGCCGGGAGAACGGCAAGCGACGGGTGGTGGTCACCGCCAATGTCCGGGATCGCGATCTGGGCGGCTTTGTGGAGGAGATCAAAGGAAGAGTTCGACAGGAAGTGGATCTGCCCGCCGGGTACTGGCTGGATTACGGCGGTACCTTCGAGCAACTGGAATCCGCCAGCCAGCGCCTTGCCATTGTCGTGCCCGTGACCCTGGCGATCATCATTGCCCTGCTGGTGATGGCATTCAGATCGCTGAAAGATGCGCTGATCATCTTCAGCGGCGTCCCCCTGGCCCTGACCGGTGGCGTGCTGCTACTGTGGCTGCGGGACATGCCGCTGTCGATCTCCGCCGGTGTGGGCTTTATAGCCCTGTCGGGGGTGGCGGTACTCAATGGTCTGGTGATGGTGGCGTTTATTCGGGATCTTTGGCACAACCAGGGTGATCTGGTTTCCGCCGTGGTGGAAGGTGCTCTTATTCGTTTGCGTCCGGTCCTGATGACCGCACTGGTCGCCAGTCTTGGCTTCGTGCCCATGGCCCTCAATACGGGTACCGGCGCTGAGGTTCAAAGGCCGCTGGCCACAGTGGTGATAGGCGGGATTATCTCATCGACGCTACTGACGCTGTTTGTACTGCCAATTCTGTACACATTGCTGCACCGCCAGGATGAAAAGGTGTAATTGCATCCGGGTAGCCCGCTCTTGGCCGCCATTTGGCCGGGAGCGGGTCGTTTTCGAGAAACAAGTTCGGCATTGATTGCCGGCCAGGAAATGCAGCCTTACCGACTGGCAAGCACGGTCAAACCGAGCGCATTTTTAAGGCTTTTTTCCGCTAAGGTTTCAGGAAGATCCATCCAACTCGGCATTGGGATTTTCTTTTCGCAGTAAGCCTACGAAAACGAGAAGCAATGCACCGAGGACAATTGCAATATCGGCAAGGTTGAAGGCTGGCCAGTGCCAGTCTCGCCAATAGAAATCGAAGGCATCTACAACATAGCCGCGAAAGATCCGGTCAATCAGATTGCCCATGGCGCCACCGAGGATAAGACTGTAAGCGATGGCGTCTCCATTATGACCTTTTTCACGAATCAGCTTGATCAGCACGACCGAGACCACTACCGCGATTCCGATAAAAAAATAGCGCTGCCAGCCCCCAGCATTTGCGAACAGACTGAATGCGGCACCGGTGTTCCATACGTGCACCCAGTTAAAGAACGGGGTCACCGCGATCGACTCGCCATAAGCCATTGTTTGTTGAACCAGCCATTTTACAGTTTGGTCCGATGCTGCTATCAGGCCGGATATGGAAAACAGGACATACGGCGAGAGATTGTTGCCAATAAAGGGCATGCTTTAACCCTTGAGCGCCAGAATGCGCCTGGCACCGTTAAGCACGACGAGCCCCGCGATGCTACCGATAACCAGATCCGGATAATTGGAGCCGGTCCACGCGACCAGAACGCCGGCGGTAATGACCCCCAGGTTGATCACCACGTCGTTGGCCGAGAATATCCAGCTTGCCTTCATGTGCGCTCCGCCCTCCCGGTGTTTGGCTATCAGCAGCAGACAACTGGTATTGGCAATCAACGCGACGAATGCGATAGCCATCATCACCAGCGATTCAGGCTCACTACCGAATACAAAGCGTCTCACCACCTCTATGAGTACGCCAACAGCCAAGATCAGTTGCAGGACTCCCGCAAGATGGGCAGCACGTAGCTGCATTTTCACGCTGTGACCAACCGCATAAAGGGCAAGCCCGTACACGGCCGCATCGGCAAAATTATCCAGGGACTCTCCAATCAGGCCGGTGGACTGGGCGATCAGACCGGCAGTCATTTCCACCACGAACAGAAGTGCATTGATGCCGAGCAACCAGCGCAGGGTCCCGGATTCTTGCTTAGCAGAAGCTGCCGAAAACTCGGCGGCCTTGATGGTCTCCGGATTTGCAGCGACGGTTTCCTGAAGCGAGGCGCCTAGCCCCAAGGTCTTCAGTTTCGAGGTGACGGGCTCGACCTCGCCGTCATGCACGACCTTCAGCCGGCGGTTCGACAAGTCGAAGGACAGCGCCCGAATCTCCTCAAAGCCGTTCAGGGCTAGGCGAATCATTCGTTCTTCTGATGGACAGTCCATCTTCGGCACGGCATAAACACTGACCCATCTCCCTGGCGCCTCGGAGGAGGCCTGTATATCGGTATCCGCTGCGGACGTTGCATCACCGCCACAGGCGCCACCACAGGATTTGCTCATGATACGACTCCACTTGAACAATGTTGTGGTACCATTTAAAACTATAAAGCTACTATAAGGTCAATAGAGTAAAGAATCCGTTGGGGAGGAGGCTGATGCGCATTGGTCAGTTGGCGCAGTTGGTAGGGGTCGAAACACAGACGATCCGCTTCTATGAACAGCAGGGCTTGTTGCCGCCGCCTGATCGGCAGGACAACGGTTACCGTGTCTATACCGAGAAGCATGGTGAGGGGCTGGCCTTCATCCGTCGCTGCAGAATCCTGGGCCTGTCACTGGCTGAGATTCACGAACTACAGAGCTATCAGGACGACCCTCATCAGCCTTGTACCGCCGTCAACGCCTTGCTCGATGATCACATCTCTCATGTGCGGTCGCAGATAACCGCTCTGCAAGCGCTTGAGAAACAACTCGTTTCACTGAGAGCGAGTTGCAACGATGACCGGGAAGTTGAGGCGTGTGGGGTTCTTGCTGGAATTAGCGAAGGAAACATGCACCAGCAGTAGGTGAAGCATCAACCAGATAATCCGATGAGATGCCGGTCTGTCTCACTCTCATGCAAAGGTAAGATCAACCATTTAATCCGCTTACCCTCTTGAACAATCGATCCAGCGTGCTCTGGATAGTATTCAAGGTACCTCCGCGCTGCTTCTCGAAATGCGCATAGACAGATTTTGCGTCTGCCGTGCGCCCCTTCCAGAAGTATTGCAAGACTTGCTTTTCTAGTTCACCCAGCTGCATGAATCCTGACCACTTAGAGATTATCAATCTGGCAATCAGACTGACACACATAAAACCGATCGTCAATCGGCTTTTGTATGGCTAGCCCCCCCCCCTCCCAGCATCACACGGAAAAATTTTGTCTTTAACACCTGTAACCCCCGCCGATTATTAGTGTCAGATCAGTGCTGATCTGACACTAAGCAGGGTGCCAAGACCAAAAGATTGCGATCCTTATGTGCTCTATTTACTTATTCACAATCGCAACCACCCAAGCTTTAAGCTTGGTTAACCCGGATTCCTGTTGCGTCGTTGCATCAGCAGATAGGCTGCGGGCAGCACGAAAAGTGATAACAAAGGTGCTGTTACCATCCCTCCTACCATGGGCGCAGCAATGCGGCTCATGATCTCGCTACCTGTGCCTCCCCCCCAGAAAATCGGAAGAAGACCGGCAATAATAACAGCTACAGTCATCGCCTTAGGTCGAACACGTAATACCGCGCCATCACGGATAGCACCCATCAAGGCAGCTTCATCCTTTTGGCCCTGCTCCTGCCTCTCCTGCCACGCCTGCTTTAGGTACAGCAACATGATCACGCCAAACTCGGCAGCGACACCCGCCAGGGCGATGAAGCCGACACCAGTAGCCACCGACAAGTTGTAGTCCAGCAGATACAAGAACCAGATACCGCCGGTCACCGCAAACGGTAACGTAGCCATAATCAGCAAGGCTTCACCGATACGGTGAAAGGTCAGGAATAACAGTACGAAAATAATCAGTAAGGTCGCCGGCACCACCACTTTCAGTCTCGCATTGGCCCGCTCCAGGAACTCAAACTGACCGGCAAAGGACAAGCTGACCCCCTCTGGCAGCCTGACTCCATCATTCACTGAGGCACGTAGATCATCCACTACCGAGGCTAGGTCACGCCCCCGAACATCGATATACACCCACCCAGACAGTCGGCCATTCTCACTTTTTAACATCGGTGGCCCATCGGTAATCTTGATATCCGCCACGGTTCCGAGGGTAATTTGTTTTCCTTCGGGAGTGACTATGGGCAAATCGCGTAAGCGATGCACCGTGTCGCGCCACTCGCGAGGATATCGAAGGCTGATCGGGTAACGCTCCAGCCCTTCCACTGTCTCACCGATGTTTTCACCACCAATCAAACCACTGACAACCGACTGAATATCCGCGATGTTGAGGCCATACTGAGCCGCAATGCCACGCCGAATATCGATATCCACATAACGACCACCAGTCAACCGTTCAGCCAATGCTGAGGAAACACCGGGTACTTGTTTGGCTACCTGTTCGATTTGACGACTCACCTGGTCAATGATCTCTAGGTCATTACCCGCTACTTTGATGCCAATTGGGCTCTTGATGCCAGTGGCAAGCATGTCGATACGATTGCGTATCGGAGGAATCCAGATATTTGCCAGTCCAGGCACGCGTACAATACGGTCCAGCTCCTCGACAAGCTTCTCCGTTGTCATGCCTTCACGCCATTGGTCCTTGGGTTTGAAACGGATGGTGGTTTCAAACATCGTCAATGGTGCAGGGTCAGTCGCTGTCCGCGCACGCCCCGCCTTGCCGAACACCTGCTCCACCTCAGGCACCGTTTTGATCAACCTATCGGTCTGCTGTAGAAGCTCGGTAGCTTTTTGTGCTGACAAGCCTGGTAAGGCACTTGGCATATACAGCAAATCGCCCTCATCCAGCGGTGGCAAAAATTCACCACCAAGCTGACTTAGCGGCCAAAAGGCGGTAACAAAAACTAAACCGGCAACCAGCAAGGTGGTTTTCGGCCACGCCAAGACTCGCTCTAGTACGGGTTGATAACAACTAATCAAAAAGCGACTGATTGGATTACTTTCCTCGGAAGGTATCTTTCCCCGAATCCAGTACCCCATTAACAGTGGAACCAATGTCACCGATAGGCCGGCTGCCGCCGCCATAGCCCAGGTTTTGGTAAATGCCAGTGGGCCAAATAGCCGCCCTTCCTGTGCTTCCAAGGTAAAGACAGGAATAAACGACAAGGTAATAATTAGCAACGAGAAGAACAGCGCTGGCCCCACTTCGACAGCTGCTTGCTCTATGACTCGCCAATGCGCATTACCAGTCAGAGATTGCCCTGGGTTATCCCGATGCCAAATCTCAATTTTCTTGTGAGCGTTCTCGATTAACACCACTGCTGCATCCACCATAGCGCCGATAGCGATAGCAATGCCGCCAAGCGACATGATATTGGCATTGATGCCCTGGTAACGCATCACAATAAAGGCAGCAAGGATTCCCAGCGGTAGGGAAATGATGGCCACCAGTGACGAACGCAAATGGCCAAGAAACAATACGCACACCAGTGCAACTACAATGAACTCTTCAATCAATTTGTAACTGAGGTTTGTTACCGCTCGATCAATCAGCTCACTTCGATCATAGGTGGTGACGATCTCAACCCCTTCCGGCAAGCTTTCCCGCAGTGTCTCAAGTCGCTCATGCACGGCAGATAGCACGGCGCGGGCGTTCTTGCCTGAACGCAGAATGACGACCCCGCCGACGACTTCCCCTTCACCGTCCAGCTCGGCAATACCACGCCGCATCTCCGGACCAAGGCGAATCTGCGCCACATCTCCAAGCTGTACTGGCACTCCATCAACCAGTTTTAGTGGGATTTTTCGGAAATCCTCGAGTGACTGAAGGTAGCCACTGGAGCGCACCATGAACTCCGCTTCGCCCAGCGTCAGCACTGCTCCCCCGGTTTCCTGGTTAGCTTGTTCTATCGCCTTGCGTACTTGTTGATGACTGATCCCATGGCTGGCGAGTTTGACCGGGTCAGGGACTACCTGATACTCACGTACCATGCCGCCTATGGTTGCCACTTCTGCAACGTCAGGCAGAGTCTGCAGCTCGTATTTTAGAAACCAGTCCTGTATCGAGGTTAGCTGCGATAGATCATGCTGGCCGGTGCGATCGATCAATGCGTACTGATAAATCCAGCCGACACCGGTAGCGTCTGGCCCAAGTGATGGTCGTGCTGTACGCGGCAATTCAGACTGGACCTGACTAAGGTATTCCAACACCCGTGAGCGTGCCCAATACAAGTCGGTACCATCTTCAAACAACACGTAAACATAACTATCACCGAAGAACGAGTAACCACGTACTGTGCGCGCACCTGGCACGGCCAGCATGGTGGTGGCAAGTGGATAGGTAACCTGTTTTTCCACCAGCTGCGGTGCCTGACCTGGGTAACTGGTGCGGATAATCACCTGTACATCGGACAGATCCGGTAAAGCATCTACGGGGGTATTGTTGATAGACCAGATTCCCCACGCACTCATGAACAGCGTCGCCAGCAGCACCAAAAATCGGTTAGCCAACGACCAGCGAATCAGGGTAGCGATCATGGTGCAACCTCCTGTTTGTCGAGAGACACCACAGTCAAGCCATTATCGGTATCTTTGACGCCGACGCGCACACGATCGCCCACTGCTATATCGCTGGCCACCTGTTCGCTGGCAAGACGAAAGCGCATGGTCATGCCAGGCATACCGAGCGTCTTAAAAGGACCGTGTTTAAGCTTGACCTTGCCGTCGGATAGCCCCTCGATAACCCCCTCGGCGTAATGCAACGAATTCACTTGGGTGTCTTTTTGTTCCGCCACCTGCTTTTCTAGGCGCTCCACAATCAACCCTTTGTCTGTATCACGAATGCCAATGCGCACGCGATCACCTACCGATATCCCTTTGCCTACTTGTTCATTCGCCAGGTTAAAACGCATGGTCATGGCAGGCATGGACAAGCTCTTGAAAGGGCCATGGTCCAGCATTATTTTGCTGCCATTCAGTTGCTCGACAACACCTTCGGCATAGTGCAGTGCGTTCATCATTTCCGTCTCATCTGACATAGCCAGCTCCTGAACGGCAATGCCTTGCAGGCTGGCTTCGGAATCGAGCAGGAACTGACCACTGACAACCACCTTCTGGTCTTCCTTCAGCCCTGCCAGGATCAGCGTTTGGTCTCCCAGCTCGCCCCCCGGCAACACTGCCTGCGGACGATATCGACCCTCCCCCTCATCAAGCATCACCAGGCTGCGCTTTCCTGTATGCAATAAGGCTGCGGTTGGTACGGCCAATGCTTTCTGTGTGGCTTCGCCATGAATGCGTACCTGAGCGCTCATGCCCGGACGCAGATCACCCTCGTCATTGGACAAGGTCACTCGCACCGGCACAGTTCGGCTGGACTGATCCACCAGAGGCAGAATGTCGGCAACTTGCCCCTCACGCAGTGCTGGCTTCACTCCTTGAACGGTCACGTCAACAGCGTTACCACTACTGACTTGCCCCAATTGGCGTTCCGGGACTGCTATCTCCACCCACACGGGGTTGAGTGACTGAATCTCCGCCACGGGAGCACCGGCCGACAGCGTCATGCCAGCACGAGCATTGAGACTGCGTATCACGCCATCATGCGGAGCTGTCACCGTCCAGGTTTCCAGCGGTTTACGTTGGCGTTCAATACTTCGGATCAGGGATGCAGGCATGCCCAATGACAACAGGCGCTCCCGCCCGGCGACGATCAGTTCGTTGTTGCCGCTGCCGAGCACGGCCAGCCATTCATGCTGAGCTCCAGTCCAGGCCGGAACTCTCAATTGCATCAGCGGCTGACCACTGGAGATGGTGTCGCCCTCAGCCAGAGGCCAGACCTTGTCTACGAAGGAAGGCGCGGGGCTTTGCAGGCGTGTCAGGGCGCGGTCGTTGTAAGCAATCAACCCCGTGACATCAAGCTGAGATTGTGACTGAGCCACGACCACCGAGGCACTGCGAATTCCCAGATTTTGTACCATGGCTGCATCAATACGGACCGTTGGCTGATCGCCATCATCACCACCATTGGCATAACGGGGCACCAACTCCATATCCATGAAAGGTGAGGGCCCGGGCTCGTCAAAGTGCTGCTGGGGATACATAGGGTCATACCAGTACAGCACTTCCTTTTCATCCGCTTTGCTGTTGGTTTCACTGCTGTCCATCGCCATCGATATACTGCTCTGCGAAGGGGTGACGTAACGGCCCAAATATATTCCGGCTAGCAACAACAGCGAGGCAGCCAAACCGATCAAGGCATTGCGTTTAATGTTCATCATCTTGCTCCTCGCCCACCATGCCGTGGTGGTCGTAGGTAAAATGGAGGGCGGCTGCCTGCTGGTCATACTGCCCGCTGAGATCAATTTCTTTCAGTTTGGCGTCCAGCCATTCGCTACGTGCCCGTACAAGATCGGCCAAACTGCCATCACCGCCGCGCCAAGCTGCCCTAGCCAATCCCACTTTCTCTTTTGCGAGAGGCACCAGTTGCTCCCGTTGCCGGGCAAGCGTGCGTTCCTGGCGTTCATATTCGGCCAGATCGCTCTGCAGCATCGCTTCATGTTCGCGACGTACCGCCTCTGCACGAGATTCCAGTGCTTGCCACTCAGCTTCCGCCGAGGCAATGCGAGGCCCCTGGCGCGACCGGCTGAACAATGGCAGGTCCACATTGACCTGTAGCATCGCCATGTCACTGAATTCTTCACGATTCATATAAGCCAGAGTTAAAGCCCAGTCCGGCTTCTTGGCGGCACGAGCCTCGTCCGCGTTAGCCTGGGCGACAGAAGCCTGACGCGACGCTATCTCAAGTTCAGGGTGCTTATGCAGGCTATTCAGTAACTGTTCAGCATTGATGGCGAAATCAGGTGCTTGGCCAGCCGGTGATTGCCGGCCGGCTTCCCCCAGCCAGCGTAT
The DNA here is from genome assembly GCF_001634945.1 of Alcanivorax sp. HI0044. NCBI lineage: Bacteria > Pseudomonadati > Pseudomonadota > Gammaproteobacteria > Oceanospirillales > Alcanivoracaceae > Alcanivorax > Alcanivorax sp. HI0044. The sequence goes on along the minus strand of NZ_LWEZ01001581.1, from coordinate 33,972 downwards.
TAAACGAGCCTTAGCCTGGCGTTGCCTGGCCAGAAGAGCATCTCGCCGATCCAGTAATGTCACGGCTTCCTGCCTGGGTGCCACGCTATCAATAGCCTTTCCTTGACCCGATGAAAGTCGGGCACGCACTGCCTTGTCGAACAAACGATTTTCAGCAATGAGTTCTTCCAGCAGGACTAGTTGACGATCCAGAGTGTGGAGCTCGATCCAGGCTTGAGCGGTCTGACGCAGCACGGCCAGACGAGTCGCCTCTTTCGTGGCCTCCGTTAAGCCGATTTGCTGTCTGGCACCTTCTGCCCTTGCTGTGCGTTTGCTGCGATTGGGGAAACGCTGGGTTACACCAATACGCTGCATGGTCATGAAATCACTCGACAGGCTGTAACGATCGGCACCATCCACAGGTACATTGTCGAGGCCAAGAATCAGGGTGGGATCAGGCAAAGCATCGGCAGGCCCTTCTGCCTGCTGAGCGGCCTCGACGCGGGCCGATTCCGCCCGCAGTTCCGGTGATTGACGTAAGGCGAGCTGTAGCGCCTGATTAAAAGTCAGGCCTTCTGCCCCAAACGCCTGGACACTAGCTAGCAGCAGGGAGGGCGCTAGCCAGCCGAGTGCGCGCCGATACCGGCCGGCGCTCAGAAATATCCAATACATGTGTCACTCCAACACGGATCATGGCGCGCAACGCGCCCTCAGTGGGCCCAGACCAGGCCGGACCCCGAAAAGATCAGTGAGAAAGTGCTAGTGGCGGTCGCCAGATGGTAGATAAGGCAAGGGGGAGATAGAGAGGGTCAGAAAAATGAGGGGCAGCCGGATTTGCTGCCTGAAAAGAATTCGCCGGTGGCGTATTCATGATCGAGAGCTGCCCAGCATGGCACTCCTGACCAGGCTTGCAAACCGGGCCACTGTGCGTGCTGGATTGACCATCCAGACAACAATCGTTTTGTGGCATGGCGGACATCATGCTGCAACGGTCATCCATGTCTGCCTGCATCATGGTCTGTTCCATGGGGCAAGGCTGCACCAATTGCACCGCTGCCATCCCCTGCAAGGAGATGCTAAGCAGAAATAGGCAGCTAATGAATAACCGGGCAATAAACATATGGTGTCAGCATAGTCCGAAGTGATGTGCTGTAGGCAACATAAACCTTGGGGTAACCCCCATGTCAACGTTTAATATCGAGCTATATAACTATTGATCACCAGCTCTGCTCCCTCTGGCATGCTCTTCTCTACGCCACAGCCTTCAATAGCATTACTTGATGAAGCGTGAAAGTGTCTCTCGATGCCATTCCAGGCGCCTGTTGGCATGCTGGGTACCGAGGCTTATGTCGACAGGTGGCGGCGTGGTTAAGAACTATAAAATCGACACTTTGATCTATTGCGGTTGTAAGATGCCCTCGCTGATGCCAGCAAGAACCCCGCAAGCATCAACTTCACGGCCATCGTTGCACCTCGCTCTCAGGGAAACGAGTTGCTTCTCAAGCGATTGCAAAGCCGTTATCTGCGACCGCGCATCAGCAGACTTCCTGTTATAAGCAACCTGTTGGCTTTACACACCTAGAGAGTTAATCACAATGAGTTGGATTAAAGGGGTATCCGGATTAAGTGGTAGATGGAGCCCCCTTGCTCCTTCGAACCCTTAACTCTCCCAGAAGGTTGATAGATCGACGCCGTAGTTTTTCTCAGGCTCGGGAAGACCCATGCTGTAGGTCATGGTGGCCTTGCCCAGGAAGGGGGATTCCTTGATCTGCGGCACCTTCTTCTTGTGCTTGGTGGTGTAGAGCATCCGGGCCCGCATCACCTCGAATGAGTAGCCCCGGCCATCGCGGTTCTTGTCCTTGGCCAGCCGATTGATCGACTCCGTGAAGGCGTTGGTGATTGGGGTGTCGGTTTCGAAGTAGGCCAGCACCTCCTCGCGCCATCCGCTGACGGCGCTGACGAGATCCTTCCACACCTCTTTCTGCCCCTGTGGAATGTCGTCAATCCAGCGGGCCAGCGCCTTTTCGGCATCACGCCGGGTGGTGCTGTCCCAGATGTGGTAGAACCGCTCCTTGTGCTCGTAGGCCGCCAGGAGCTGAGGGAAGGCCCCTGTCCATGTCTCCATGATAAGCCGCTCGCGATCTGAAACGTCGTGGGCACGCTTCAGCAGGATCTTCCTATCGCCCTTGAGGGTCCGCCGCTGGTTTGGCTTCAGATCCTTCCTGAGTCCCTTACGCACCTTCTCCAGGGCTTCGTTGGCCATCCGCACCACATGGAACTTATCGACCACAATGCGAGCCTGCGGCAGTACCGCCTGGACAGCACGGCGGTAGGGTTTCCACATATCCATGCTGACGATCTCGACCTGGTGGCGCTCGGTCATGCTCATGAGGCGCCTCGTCACCGCGTCCTGCTGGCGACCGGGCAGCAGGTCCAGTAGGGTACGCTCCTCCAGGTTGGTCAGGATGCAGCGGTAGCGGCGGTTCAGGTACAGCTCGTCGATCCCCAGGCAGCGGGGTGTCTCGAAACGATGCCAGGCTGCCAGGAACTCAGCCTTCTTCTTGAATATCTCGCGGACAGTCTTCTCGTCGAGGCCCGTGGTATCAGCCACGTAGGCGTAGGGGTGATTGAAGGCTTCCTTCTCGACGTGGTTGTAAAGCCTCCGCGTCATGCGGTGATCGTCTACCATTTCCGGAAGAGCTGGCCGGAACGTCCTTCCACACGCCCGGCAGGTGTAGCGGCGACGGACCACCCAGAGGGTGACCCGCTTTCCGTGGATGGGTAGGTCGCGATAGGCCACATCGCGCTTGCCGAACCTGACAAACTCACTCTCAACGCCGCATTCCTCGCAAGCTAGAGGCTCAGGAGCTTCGACCTGGTAGTGGAGATCATGCTCTTCCATCTTGGTGCCTAGGACGTGGTACTCGGGAAGGTGAAGGATGTTGTCAGGCAAGCTAGTCATGCAAACTTTCCTTGTCGACATGGTCCATAGATGATCGCGACTCTTTGACCGCGTTGTTTTCAACGAACTGAAGGTGAGTTACTCCCTTGGGTCTTCTGCTTCTCTGAGCCCTTCATGCAATGACGCAATTAGCGGGCAAGTGATATTGCCTTGTTGTGCATGGCATCTGTCGACCATTTCGCTCAGCACCTTCTCAATTCTTTCAAGCCTGTCGATCTTCTCGCGAACGTCCCCTAACTTGTGCTCTGCGAGAGCACTGGCTTCTTGACAGTGGGCGCCATCTTCCAGCCGAAGTAGGTCACTGATCTCATCCAGACTAAAGCCCAGCTGCTGCGCCGTTTTCACGAACGTCAACCTGTCGATATCGGCGGCACTATAGCGTCGAATACCTCCGGGAGGGCGTTCGGGCTCCGATAATAGCCCTCGTCGCTGGTAATAGCGGATTGTCTCGACATTGACGCCGGCCGCCTTGGCCAGGCCGCCAATGGTCATGGTGTCCGCCACTTTATCTGCATGTCTCTTCATGATGCTTGACTCCGTACCAAGCTACGGAAGTAACCTTATCGTAGCTCCCCCCATCCCGAAAGGAGAATCGTCAATGCGGACATCTAAAACGGGGCGAGGGCCCCTGGCCGCCGGAGGAGTCGCGGCCCTCCTGGCCTCGGCGTGTTGCCTCGGCCCGCTGGTGCTGATCACGCTGGGCGTTTCCGGCGCCTGGATCAGCAATCTGGCGGCGTTGGAGCCCTATCGCCCGCTCTTTATCGGCGTCGCGCTGGTGGCGATGTTCTTCGCCTGGCGTCGCGTCTTTCGGCCAGTGGAAAAGTGCCAGCCGGGAGAGGTGTGTGCCGTGCCACGGGTCAGGACGGGCTACAAGGCGATCTTCTGGCTCGTATCGCTGCTGGTGCTAATCGCCCTGGTATTCCCCTACATCTTGCCCCTGTTCTATTAAAAGGAGATCTACCATGAAAGCTCGTTTCGCCTTCATCGCGCTACTCGCCCTGCTCAGCACGCCCGCCTTAGCGGCCCTGCAGACCGTGACGCTGTCGGTGCCGGGCATGACCTGTGCCGCCTGCCCGATCACCGTCAAGGCCGCCCTCAACAAGGTGGACGGCGTCTCGCAAGTCGACGTGAGCTACGCGGATCTCGAGGCCGTGGTCACCTTTGACGACGCCCGAACGTCGGTGGAGGCATTGACCGAGGCCACCATCAACGCTGGGTATCCATCAACCCCGACATCCTCGCAAGCGGATCGAGAGTGATCATGAAGAATCCCAAGCCCCTGCTGCGCGTGAGCGTGATCGGCACCGTCCTGGTGGCATTGTGCTGCTTTACGCCGATCCTGGTGATCCTGCTTGGCACGGTGGGCCTGGCGGGGCTGACGGGCTATCTCGACGTTGTGTTATTGCCGGCCCTGGCCTTCTTCATCGGCCTGACCATTTATGCGATTTGGCGTAAGAAGCAGTTCGACGCCTGTTGTGACAACGGCTCTATCAAATCAAGGAATACGCCCCCTGAGTGACATCAAGCAGCTGCACATCGCGGTCATCGGGTGAGTTGTTTACGAGCTTGCCCGCCACGGTGAAGGAATAAGCGTGAAAGATTCGCAGAAATTTTTAAGCGTCGTGCTTGGCACCGGGTTGATGGTGCTGTGTTGCGCGCCAATCGCCCTGGTGCTATTCGGTACGGCGGGCCTGGCCGCGTTGGCAGGCTATCTCGATTACCTGCTGTTTGCCGCCCTGGCCATCGGCTTACCTCTCTACGCGCGATACCACAAGCGGAAGCAGGATGCCGGCTTTACTAATGAAGACTCGGAGAAACGTGATGATTGAACTCAACGTGAGTGGCATGACCTGTGACCGCTGTGCGGATCATGTCAGGGAAGCCCTGGAGAAGCTGCCCGGCGTGCAGTCGGTGGAGGTATCCTATCCTCAGGGGACGGCATCGGTAGCCGTTGATCCGGAGACACCGGCCTCGGCGTTGACGTTTGCCGTGACCCGACTTGGCTACCAAGCTCGACTGGCCAACAGTGGGCCCACTTCCCCGGCAGGCGCATCGGTGTCCAAGGGCCGTGATGAAGACGCCCCGCACATCGCGGTGATCGGCAGCGGCGGCGCCGCCATGGCGGCGGCCCTGAAAGCCGCCGAGCGCGGCGCCCGGATCACCCTGATCGAACGCGGCACCGTCGGCGGTACCTGTGTCAATACAGGCTGTGTGCCTTCGAAGATCATGATTCGCGCGGCCCATATTGCCCACTTGCGTACGGAAAGTCCCTTCGATGCAGGCCTGAGCGCCCAGGCGCCGGTGGTGGATCGGGCCAAGCTGCTCGAGCAGCAGCAGCGACGTGTCGAGGAACTGCGTGACGCCAAGTACGAGGGGATTCTGCGCGACCACCCGGCCATCACGGTCCTGCACGGCGAGGCCCGGTTTATCGATGCCCATAGCCTGATGGTCAAGCTGAACGAGGGCGGCGAGCAGGTCGTCCACTTCGACCGCGCCTTAATCGGTACTGGCGCCCGACCGGCAGTACCGCCGATCCCGGGTCTTGCCGACACCCCCTACCTGACCTCTACCAGTGCGCTGGCCCTGGACACCCTTCCCGAGCGGCTGATTGTGATCGGCGCCTCGGTGGTGGCCCTGGAACTGGCCCAGGCCTTCGCCCGGCTGGGCAGCCGGGTCACGGTGCTGGCCCGCAGCCGCCTGCTCTCCCAGGAAGACCCGGCGGTAGGGGATGCGGTGGAGGCGGCGTTTCGCCGCGAGAGCATCGAGGTCCTCAAGCAGACCCAGGCGAGCCGCGTGGACTACACCGACAATGAATTCATTGTCGACACCAACGCCGGCACCTTGCGGGCGGATCAACTGCTGGTGGCCACCGGACGGACACCCAATACCGAGGCCCTGAACCTGGCGAGCCTCGGCGTGGAAACCGCACGTGGGGCGATTCTGGTCGATGAGCATCTGCACACCACGGTGCCGGGGCTCTATGCCGCCGGTGACTGCACCGATCAGCCGGAGTTCGTCTATGTCGCCGCCGCCGGGGGCAGCCGGGCTGCCGTCAACATGACCGGGGGCGAAGCCACCCTGGACCTGAGCGCCATGCCGGCGGTGATCTTCACCGACCCCCAGGTGGCCACCGTCGGCCTGACGGAAGCCGAGGCCATCGAGCAAGGCTTCAGCGTCGATACCCGCGAGCTGGACCTGGAAAACGTGCCGCGTGCGCTGGTGAATTTCGACACCGGTGGTTTCATCAAGCTGGTGGCCGAACGCGACTCGGGCCGGTTGCTGGGGGTGCAGGCGGTGGCGGGGGAAGCCGGTGAGCTGATCCAGACGGCGGTGATGGCGCTACGCGCACGCATGACCGTACACGACATCGCCAATGAGCTATTTCCCTACCTGACCATGGTGGAAGGGCTCAAGCTCTGTGCCCAGACTTTCACCAAGGATGTGACGCAGTTGTCCTGCTGTGCCGGGTGAACGATATGAGCGCGACCGTGGTGCCACTGGGCGGCGGCACCACGGGTTTTGGGCATGGACACCACAGGGAGCTCTGTCACGATGAACACGACACTACCCGATTGCGGGATGATGGGGGCGATGGGCTGGATAATGCCAGTGATCGGAATTGCCCTACTATTGCTGCTGGTCCTGGGCATCGCCTGTTTGGTGAAGTATCTGCTCTCTAGCAAGTGAGCGTACTGAGCGAGCCATCAACCAGCTAATCCGTTGTGGGTTGAGTTTGTCGGCCACCTTTCTCTCTCGCATACCAACCAGATAATCCGGATACCCGATTAAAGTTGAACGGGCTGAGCAAACCCCGTGGAACTTGATCACGGTCAACAGATCACGGATGAAGTCGCTTAAGGCGCCAGCTATGGCAAAATAGCCCCTACTCGAGGCTCCACGCCGATGGCCTAGGATTGCATGCCCAAAGATCCGGTAGGCAGGTATTTCCGTGCCCAGCTTCTCCTTCATCGTGGTTTTGACGTCGATTTCGATCAGCACCCCGAAGCAGTTATCCGTGAGAGACTGACGCGCTCGTTTGTCAACCGCCTCAAAATCAGCATCTTCTATGGTTCGATCAATAGTGTACGGCACCAGCTATTATTACTTAGGGCCAAGCTTGATAACTCGCAGGCGCAATGCATTCACAATCACGCTGAAAGACGACAGCGACATTGCAGCAGCCGCGAAGATCGGTGAAAGCAGTATCCCGAAGAACGGGTACAAAACCCCCGCCGCAATCGGAACGCCCGCGGAGTTGTACACAAAAGCAAAGAACAGGTTCTGTCGGATATTGCGCATGGTCGCCAGCGACAGACGACGCGCTTCTACAATACCCATCAAGTCGCCGCGCAGCAGCGTAATGCCCGCGCTTTCGATGGCCACATCTGTGCCGGTGCCCATGGCCACCCCCACGTCCGCCGTTGCCAATGCAGGCGCGTCGTTAACGCCATCACCCGCCATCACGACAACACCCCCTTCATCTTTCAGACGCTGGACGATCTTGCCCTTATCTTCCGGCAGTACCTCCGCTTCCACTTCATCGATATGCAATTTGCGAGCAACCGCCTCGGCCGAGGTGTAGTTATCGCCAGTCAGCATGACCACTCGAATGCCGCCTTTTTGCAGCGCGACAATAGCAGCGTGGGTCGTTCTCTTGATGGGATCGGAGATGGCCAACAGCCCAGCGATTTTTCCATCGACGGCGGCAAAAATCACGGTAGCACCATCTTTGCGATGCTCGTCGGCATCGCTGTCAAATTTAGTGGTGTCGACATTCTCCGACTCCATGAGAAGACGATTACCAAGCAGCACCCGCTTGCCGTCGATTTTTCCTGTTACCCCTTTACCGTTGGGAGAATCGAAGTCTTCCGCATCCGGCAGCTTCAGCTCCATGCCCTTGGCTTTGTCCAGAATGGCGTGGGCCAGTGGATGCTCACTGCCTTTCTCGAGTCCGCCCGCAAAACGCATCAAAGCATCGTCATCGTACCCATTCGCTGTAACAATTCGGGTGATTTGTGGCTGCCCCTCTGTCAACGTGCCGGTCTTATCCACTACCACCGTATCTACCTTTTCCATGCGTTCAAGGGCTTCCGCATCGCGGATCAGCACACCACTTTGGGCGCCGCGGCCAACACCTACCATGATCGACATCGGCGTTGCCAGACCCAGTGCGCAAGGGCAGGCAATGATCAGAACACTGACCGCCGCAATCAGCCCGAACGCCATGGGCGGTGTCGGCCCAAGGAATGACCAGGCTATAAAGGCAACAATGGCAATTAGGATCACGGTGGGCACAAACCAGCTCGCCACCTTATCGGCAAGCCCCTGGATCGGTGCGCGGCTGCGTTGGGCGCTGGCCACCATCTGCACGATTTGGGAAAGCATGGTGTCCCGGCCAACCTTGTCGGCCCGCATGATAAAGCTGCCCTGTTGGTTAATACTGCCGCCAATCACTTGGTCGCCAGACTTTTTGCTGACTGCAAGAGGCTCACCGGTCACCATGGACTCATCCACGTTGGAGCTGCCTTCAAGTAACTCACCGTCCAGCGGCACCTTGTCCCCCGGGCGCACTCGCAGGCGATCACCCACCTTGACCTGATCCAGCGACACATCGGACTCGTCGCCCTGGTCATCCAGCTTTCGGGCCGTCGCCGGTGCCAGATCCAGCAGCGCCTTGATCGCGCCCGAGGTTTTCTCCCGGGCCCGCAGTTCAAGCACCTGGCCTAACAGAACCAGCACCACGATGACCGCAGCCGCCTCGAAGTAGACGGCGACAGAACCGTCTTCCTGCCGAAAGGCGTCGGGGAAAATCTGGGGCGCCAGTGTCGCCACCAGGCTGTAGATCAGCGCCACGCCAGTACCAATGGCAATGAGCGTGAACATGTTCAGATTGCGGCTGACGACGGACTTCCAGCCTCTGACAAAGAAAGGCCAGCCACACCAGGCCACTACTGGCGTCGCCAACACCAGTTGAATCCAGTTGGACATTTGTGGGGCAACGATCTGGTCAAGGCCGGTGAGATGTCCGCCCATTTCCAGCACCAATACCGGCAGGGCCAGCACCAGGCCAATCCAAAATCGACGGGTCATGTCTTTGAGCTCTGCCGAGGGCCCGTCATCCAGACTTACCTGCTCGGGCTCCAGGGCCATACCACAGATAGGGCAATCTCCGGGGCCCTGCTGGCGAATTTCCGGATGCATCGGGCAGGTGTACATGGTGCCCGGAGCCACGGGTTCGTCCTGTTTCTGTTCTCCACTGAGGTAGTGTCCCGGGTCGCCGTCAAACTTCGATTTGCACCCCGAAGAACAGAAATACCAGGTTTTCCCGCCATGCTCGCTGCGATGTTCCGCCGAGTGTGGATTCACCGACATGCCGCAAACAGGATCTTTGACCGTGTGCTCAGCCGTCATGGCCGATCCCTCCCTATCGAGTTCTGGTGATTAGTGATGATGAGCATGAGATTCTTTGTGTCCCGCTTCTTCGGCTTCTGTGGCCTTTTTCAGGAACAGTTGCTCGGCCACTGCGATAACAATCATGGTGACAACCGCCACGCCAATAACAAACAGGTCAGTATTCAGTTTGACCCAAACGAAGCCACCAAGAGCGAGCAAATCCAGAACAATTGCCACCGTGGGCACCCACACATTGGCCTTCACATCCTCCCGTAAATAGCGCAGAACGCCCCAATGGATAGCAATGTCCATGATCAGGTAAAAAATGATGCCCAGCGCTGCAATTCGGGACAGGTCGAAGAAGGCCGTGAGGATAAGCCCAAGCACCACGGTATAAACCAGCGTGTGCTTCTGGATGCTACCGGGCATGCCGAAATGACTGTGGGGGACCAGCTTCATTTCAGTCAGCATGGCCAACATGCGTGAGACGGCGAAAATACTGGCCAGAATGCCACCGGCGGTGGCCATCATCGCAATGGCGACGGTAAACCAGACGCCGTAGTCGCCCAATGCGGGACGCGCAGCGGCCGCCAGAGAGTAGTCCTGCGTTTTGATGATTTCCGCCAGGGACAGGTTACTGGCAACGGCGAAACCGACCAGGGTGTAGATCACCACGCAGGCTGCGATGGAAATAATAATCGCTCGCCCCACGTTTCTCTTGGGGTCTATGACTTCCGAGCCGCTGTTGGTGATGGTGGTAAAACCTTTGAAGGCCAGAATGCCAAGGGCCGTTGCCCCCAGGAAATTGCCAAAGGTTCCAGCCTCACCGGGGCTAGAGAAATCAACAGAAACACTGTCGGCAATCCAGATACCCACCAGCCCGAAAACCAGAATGCCTCCGATCTTCAGGATACCTATAAAGGAAGCCACGCCCTGAATCATTCGGTTGCCCAACAGATTGATCAGAAACGCGGCCAGAATTAGTGAGACGCCAAGAATGGGCACCATGCGGCCACTTTCATCGCCATCGAACAGTTGCATGGTGTAAGAACCGAAGGTTCGCGCAAGAAAGCTCTGGGCAATCACCATCGAGAAATACATCAGCAAAGCATTGAAAGCCGTCGGTAACCGATTGCCATAGGCTTTGTGCAGGTACATGCCTATGCCCCCGGCTGACGGGTAGGCATTGGAAATTTTGATGTAGGAATAGGCACTGAAGCTTACGATTACCGCCGCGGCCAGAAACGCCAACGGGAAAAGAACGCCAGTCATCTGCGCCATCTGCCCGGTAAGGGCGAAGATACCGGCGCCAATCATGACACCGGTGCCCAGCATAACAGTTCCCGGAAGTGTAAGACTGCCTTTCTGATAGCGCGTGGTTCTGTCGTGCGTGCTGCTCATACAACCTCCTGTTGTTTTGAACGGCGTTTGATACTCAATAAATAGCCAATGCTGGCTTGGGTAGATCTCACTTGCATCAATGTCGAGAAAAACGGGCCAAAGAAATATCTTTAGCCCCTAAGTACCTGATCAGAGTGCGATGCGCGCTCCAATCACAGCAAACCAATCTGCTGTACTGCCGCCGTCCGCTTCGGCAAAGTCGGCACTATCGCCGTATTTGCGCTCATGCACCACGCCCACATAAGGCGAGAACGCACGGTCGATCAGATCATAGCTCAACCTGAGTCCGGTTTCAGTAGAAACCAGTCCTTTACCAACGCCAATTTCCCGGTCCTCGCTAAACGCAACCGTGGCATCCAGCGTTGCCGCCAGAATCCAGTAGTTGGTGAGAAGCAGCTCGTACTCTGCATCCAGTTCGGCTGACGTATCGCCATCCTTACTGACATACAGGTTTGCATCGATCTCAAACCATTGGGGAGCCAGCCCGGCTACACCGAGAACGGCATATGTACGGTCCGGCCCCTCGGGCGTATCGAAACGTACGCCCGCTTTGGCGTCGAAGAACTTGGAGATGGGGATCTGGCCGACCAGCTGGTTTTCCAGTGTTTCGTAGGCCTGCTCCTCTATCTCGTACTCCCCGGTTGTGAGCAACCGGACTTTGAACTCGTCGGTGCCATAGAAAGCATCCGCATTCCAGACGCCCAGTTCCTCGTCATCGTCGCTGTAGCGGTATTCAAACTCCTCGAATTGAACACCCCAGGTTGTGAGCGGCTGTTTACGAGCGGTGGTGTCGGAGATCATTTCCTGAGCTGTCACCGCCGTTGAGACACCAATAGAGGCAAGGAAGCTGACTGCGACAATTGATCGAATACAGCTCATACCTCACCTCCATCTTTGGCAATCACGTCTGTTTTGGCCTGCGTCGACTCTGGCCCACCTTCAACAATGACCTTGCGGAACATACCAGCGGCCGCGTGATAGGACAGGTGACAGTGGAACGCCCACTGACCGGGCGCGTCGACCTCGGTTTCCATGTAAACGGTGGTGCCGGGCTGCACACTGACCGTGTGTTTGATCGGGTTCCACTGGCCTGCGCCAACATCAAGGATGGACCACATACCGTGCAGGTGCATGGGGTGAGTCATCATGGTTTCGTTGACAAACTTGAAACGGACCCGCTCACCGTATTTGAGACGAATCGGATCGGCGTCTTCATACTTGACGCCATTAATGCTCCAGGTATACCGCTCCATATTGCCGGTCAAACGAAGCTCAATTTCCCGGGTCGGCTCGCGAACTTCATACAACGGATCCTGAGCCTTCAGGTCAGCGTAAGAGAGGAACTTTCCGCCATTGGCAGCTTTGGGCATGAGGCCACTGCCCTTGGCGTAAAAAGGATCGCTTTTTTCTTCTGTCCCCATCGCCATGGAACCATGGTCCATGCCGGACATGCCCGAATGATCCATATCTTTCATGTTGGAATGATCCATACCTTCCATATTGGAATGATCCATGCTGCCCATGTTGGAGTGGTCCATCCCGGACATATCTCCCGAGCTGCTCATATCCATGTTCCCATGATCCATGCCAGACATGCTGCCATGGTCCATACCGGGCATACCGCTCATATCAGCCATGGTCAGACGCGCTGGTTCACGCATTGGTGGCACAGACCCTTCCATACCCTTTTCGGGGGCCAGCGTCGCTCTTGCATAGCCTGAACGTCCCATGGATTCGGCAAAAATGGTATAAGCCTGCTCATCTTTCGGGCGCACGATCACATCGTAGGTTTCCGCTACACCGATCCGGAACTCGTCCACACTGACCGGCTGAACGTTGTTGCCATCAGCCTGGACAACCGTCATATCCAGACCGGGAATCCGGATGTCGAAGTAGGTCATCGCCGAAGAGTTGATAAAACGCAGCCGGATGCGCTCGCCCGGCTCAAAGAGTCCGGTCCAGTTCTGGTCCGGCCCTTTACCATTGATCAGGCCCGTAAAGCCATGCACGTCTTCGACGTCTGCTTTCATCATGCGCATGCCACCCCAGGCCATGCGATCCCGAACTGTGTTCATAAAACCGTTCTCGGACACATCCGAGAAAAACTCGCCCACGGTCTGCTGATCGCGGTTGTAATAATCAGTCATCATTTTCAAGTTGCGCATGATGCGATCACCGGAATGCGGGTGTTTGTCGGTCAATTGGACGACGTATTCGCGGTCGTAACGGAACGGTTCACGCCCCTCGGGTTCGATAACGATGGAACCGTAGGCGCCATCCGGCTCCTGAAAACCAGAGTGGCTGTGGAACCAGTAGGTGCCCGCTTGCTGGATGGGAAATTCGTAGGTAAAGGTTTCACCCGGCTTGATGCCCGGGAAACTGATACCTGGTACTCCATCCTGATCGAAAGGAAGGATCAGACCGTGCCAGTGAATGGACGTCATCTCATCCAGATTGTTGGTCACGTTGATCCTGACGTTTTCGCCTTCTTTGAAGCGCATCACCGGCCCCGGAGATACGCCATTGTATCCAATGCCTTCTTTCACGAAATCGCCAGTATCAATTTTTACCCGGTCGACCGTCAGGTCGTACTCACCAGCCATAACCATGGCTGGCATCAGCAGGCTTAAAAGTCCTGTCAGTAGGCGTGTTTTCATCTTTTTCTTACTCCAAACTGCACTTCGTTGAAGCAGGGCTGGAAAACAGTCCCAACCCGTGCATTCGCGGGGTTGTCAGTACGCCGGTTTACTCAAAGTTAACGTCACCGTACATGCCGGCCTGGTAGTGGCCTGGCACGTTGCATGCGAACTCAATGTCGCCTTTTTCCGTAAACTTCCAGACAACTTCCTTGCTCTGTCCGGGCTCAAGCAACACGCTGTTTGGATCGTCATGCTTCATGGTTTTTCCGTTGCCCATGTCCATGCTCATCATGTCGTGATTCAGCTTCCCGCCCTGAATCACGCCGTGCTCTACCATCATCATCATTTCCTCCTGATGCCCCTCATGCATCTCAGGTGTGCCGATGTTGAACTCGTGAACGAGGTTCCCTTTGTTCTCCACCATGAACCGCACCGTTTCCCCGGGGCTTACGGTGATTGATTCCGGTTCATAGTAGTTGTCGTACATTTCGACTGTTATGGTTCGGCTGACCTCTGAGGCTTTGCCGGGCTCACCACTCGCAGCGCCGTGACCATGGCCTCCACCATGGGTTCCAGCGGCAAAGGCGGTCGCCGACAATGAGATAGCCGCAGCAGCAACGAGAAATTTTGATATGGTCATATATCTTCTCCCTTGAACAGATTTGGCCCTGGAGGCCGGGTTGTCTCACTCAAAACTTGAGCAATATCCAGAAACGGTTGCTACCATCGCTCAGCAACCTGAATCCATGCTGAAAATCGGAATTATTTTTTTCGTTCAGGCACAATTCAGCTTGGACAACCATACTGACGGGCTTTGATCCTCAAATTGAGAAGGCAAATCAGGAATGCGATTACTTCTGGTGGAAGATGATTCCCTACTGGCGAACGGGCTAAGCGCCCATCTGGAAAAGGCCGGTTTCAGCGTGGATACCGCCCGTACAGCACGGGACGCCGGGCAACTCGGGCAGCAGGAAAGCTACCAGGCCGGTATTCTTGACCTGGGCCTGCCCGACGGCAACGGTCTGGACGTACTGAGGCAGTGGCGGACGCATAAGGTCAGCTTCCCGGTGCTGATCCTGACCGCCAGAGGAGACTGGAAGGACAAGGTCAATGGACTTAAGGCCGGCGCCGATGATTACCTCGCGAAACCTTTCCAGACCGAAGAACTGATTGCCCGGCTTCACGCCATCGTCCGGCGAAGCGAAGGTCGAATAATGGATATCCTGACAGCGGGCCGATTCGAGCTGGACGAAAATCGCCAGACGTTAAGATCCGGTGACCAGACCGAACATAGCCTGACCGGTACGGAGTTCCGCTTGCTCCGCTGTCTGATGAGTCGACCCGGGCAGGTTTTTTCGAAAGAGCAGCTTCTGGACCAGCTATACAGCCTCGACGACACACCCAGCGAGAATGTTATCGAAGCCTATGTACGGCGGCTCAGGAAGCTGGTGGGTCCGGACACCATAAAGACCCGACGCGGTCAGGGGTACCTGTTCGATGCCGATAGCCGCTAGACCTCACTCAGTCAGGGCGATGCTCCTGATTCTGCTGCTTCCGGCCGGTATTGGCCTGATGGCGCTAGCCTGGATCATCCATGGGGCCTTGCTGGAGAGGATGTCCACGGACTTTGTAGAAAGCCGCCTGAAAGACGAGGTGGCTTTTCTGGAACACCAGATCCGCCAGTCCGGCGGCCGAACTGACACACTCCAGACCGGCGACTACTTTCAGGAAGTGTTCCACCACGCCTTCGCCATTGCCTCTCCGTCCGGGCAGTCCATTTCACCGAAAACCTGGACACCGCTGCTGAGGCCATTGCTCTCGTCCGAACAGGAAGGAGCCGTGAGAGTCCGGGATGCTGAGGTGCCCGCTGCGCCTTCCGAAATGCTGGGGTATCGCCGTGCCTTCACGGTCGACGGAAATTCCTTCGTGGTCATTGTTGCTGAGGATATGGAGGCACTGCAGCAAAGTCAGGCCGAACTCCACACCTGGACCGCCGTCGTTTCGGTTTTACTGGTCATTCTGATGATCGGGAGCATATGGGTGGGCATCAGTCTGGCCCTGCGGCCAGTAGTGGGCCTTCAGGCGAGCCTGAAAAGACTTCAGTCAGGCGATATTTCCCGTATTAACGCAAATGGCCCGGAAGAATTCCGGCCCCTCGTCCGGCAACTCAATCGACTGCTGGATTCACTGGATGACCGGTTGGAACGCTCCCGTGACGCCCTTGCCAACCTTTCCCACAGTGTGAAAACGCCCATAGCGGCTGTCAGACAGATCCTGGAAGACACGAGCCGCCCGCTCGATAAGAACCTGAGACGGGAAATGGCGTCGCGCCTCGACGACATAGATGCTCAGCTTGAGTCAGAAATGCGGCGAAGCCGGTTTGCAGGCCCACAGGTCGGCCAAAGTGCCTGCCCGGTCAAACAGGCCCGGGACCTGCTGTGGATGGTCGGCCGCCTCTACCCCGATAAATCTTTTGAACTATCAACATATCTGCCTGAACACCGTCGCTGGCCTGTCGAGGAGCATGATCTGAACGAAATCCTTGGCAACTTGCTGGATAACGCAGGCAAATGGTCGTTCCGCTGGGTGGAGCTCACCCTGGGTGAAGATCAAGGCCAGTTAAAAATTATCATCAGCGACGATGGGGCCGGCGTCTTAGAGACAGCCCGCTCAAAATTGGGCACGCGGGGATTAAGACTGGACGAGCAAAAACCCGGTCATGGCCTGGGACTGGCTATTGTCCACGCGATAGTTGAGCGTTATCAGGGGCTGGTTCATTACACGTCCAGTAAGGTAGGAGGCCTTACTGCAGTTGTTGTAATCCCTGGTTCTGATCGATTCGGCGACCGGTCAGACAACTGACACCTTCACCCTCCATTCTCTATGCTTCAAGTCAAATTCATCAATAGTTGGGATGATGATTTGGAGTCTCGTCCAGCCTGTTCAATCTCGACCGCTCTATAATGAGCTTTTCCTGAAGGATACTGAATCTACACCCACTAACACTACTTGCTCTACTTGCAACCCAAAACAGCAAACCGATGCTTTTGATCATGAATTTTATACCCCCCCCCCCCTTTCACTGCATGCCAGAGCCCGCCTTGTGCGGGCTTTTTCATGCCGTTTTGGAGTTTCTATGGATATTCGAGCGAGCTGGGCCTGTACCACGTACAGGGCTACGTTAATCCTGAGGAGATTATCAGTACGGCGGCCACCATTTTGTATGGCTGAAAGGTGTCTAGCAAACCGGTGGCGATTCACACACCTGAACTGACTTCCCACTTAGTAATTTCATTTCTGTTACCTAGTCTACGTCTCGATTCCAGATTTTTTCACCTACATATCACCCCCATGAAGCCAGGAAGGAATGACCCTCCTGGTCCCATTTCATGGAGGTTTAATGATCATTCAATGTCCCAGCTGCCAATCTATCCGGATAGCGGCGCTCCACACCGGGCGCAGGGTATGCGGCTCTGTCGGCACAGCCGCGGGTGCCGCGAGTGGAGTTGCGGCGGCCACAAGTGGCGCTCGTGTGGGTATGACGCTGGGCTATGTCGCGGGCCCTGGAGGATCGCTGCTCGGCGGCATAGCCGGTGCCGTGATCGGCGGCCTGATCGGAGGTGTTGCCGGCGGAGAGGCCGGTGCCGCTCTCGGTGACAAGCTCGACCAAACCTTTCTCGACAACCTGAAGTGCCTGGCTTGCGGCCACACCTTTCGACTCGACACCGATTAACCCGTATTTCGCACTTGCCCCCCCTTCACTACATACCAGAGCCCGCCTTGTGCGGGCTTTTTTATGCCGTTTTGGAGTTTTTATGGATATTCCCACTTTCGTGAAGAACGAGCAGGGCCTGTACCACGTGCAGGGCTGTGTTAAACCCGAGGAGATTGTCAGTACGGCGGCCACCATCCTACTGGATGAACTCACCGGTCGAGATACGCTCACTGCGCCCACCGATGTTGCCCAGTTCCTGCAGATGGCTCTGGCCCAGGAAAAAAACGAGGTCTTCGCGGCCATCTTCCTCAACAACAAACACAAGGTGCTCAGTTTCGAGCCCTTGTTCAACGGCACCATTGATGGCGCGGCGGTGTATCCCCGTGTAGTGGTACAGCAGGCGCTGGCCTGCAATGCCGCTGCCGTAATCTTTGCCCACAACCACCCCTCCGGGTGCTGTGAGCCCTCCCAGGCTGATCGCACCATCACCACCCGACTCAAGGACGCTCTGGCCCTGATCGATGTACGGGTACTGGATCACTTCGTCGTGTCCCGCTCCGAGTGGGTCAGCCTGGCCCAGCGTGGCTGGCTCTAAGCCTTCACTCTTCTGCTTTTGCTCTACCCCTGACTCACCCCCTCTTCTCATTCGCCAATCCGCCCGTTTCGGGCTCACCGTTTTTCTTGGAGATTTACCATGGCACATCTTGTCGAAAGCATGGCCTATGCAGGCCGCACCCCCTGGCACGGGCTGGGCAACCAGCTCGCCGCCCAACAGCCCCTCAATGTCTGGATGCAGGAAGCCGGCATGGACTGGGAGATCCGTGAGACTCCTGTTCGCTTCATTAGCAGCGAGGCTGGATCCCTGGGACAGATCTCATCCTTCCCGGATCAGAAGGTGCTGTTCCGATCAGATAATCAGGCGCCTCTGTCCGTAGTGAGCAACCGCTTCAAGGTGGTTCAGCCCCGGCAGATCCTGGAGTTTTACCGGGACCTCACCGAGCGCTCCGGCTTTGAACTGGAAACCGCTGGCGTCCTTAAAGGTGGCCGCAAGCTCTGGGCGCTGGCCCGCACCGGGCAAACAGGTTCTTTGGCTGGCAATGACCAGACCAACGGCTATGTGCTGCTGGCCACCGCCTGTGACGGTACCTTGGCGACCACTGCCCAGTTCACCAGCATCCGGGTGGTGTGCAACAACACCCTGGCGGTAGCCCTCAATGGCGCCGGCCAGGCGGTGAAAGTCCGGCACAACACCACCTTCGATGCTCAGGCGGTCAAGAAACAGCTGGGTATCTCCGTCTCTGCCTGGGATGACTTCATGTATCGCTTGAAAGCGCTGAGCGAACGACGGATCACCCGCAAGACCGCCGAGAAGGTCATGCGTTCGGTCTTCACCGATGTGAACTACTCCTCTGGGGACATGCTGGTGAAGCCCAACGAACAGGCCATGAAGAAGGCTATGGCGCTGTATGACGGGGCCGGTCGCGGCGCAGAGTTGCCGTCAGCCAAGAACACGGCCTACGGCCTGCTCAATGCAGTCACCGAGTTCGTGGACCACGAACGTCGCGCCCGCAGCACCGACAACCGGCTGGATTCCGCCTGGTTCGGCAAGGGTGCCCAGATCAAGCAGCGGGCCCTGAGCCAGACTCTGGAACTGGTGACCTGACTGATTCCCGACTCACTCTTTTTCCTCGACTAAAGCCCGACCCGCTCTGTGCCGGTCGGGCTTTTTATTGTTTGGAGCCTGACCATGACAGAACGTAATCACGATAGCCGTGTGAACCCGGAAGCCAGACTCTCTGCGCCACCCCTCTCCCCGCATCTGGCCGCCATCTGGGGCGCCTTTCTCCATGAAGGGGTGATGCTGAACAAGGAGCGCGGTACCCGGCTTCTGGAGATCTGGGGTAATGGATGCATTGAGCTGATCAGCACCCTGTGTGACTTCATCCCCGATATCTGGAAACAGGTGCAACCCTACTGGTATGGCCCGCAAGGGTTTCCTGGGGTGTTCGAGTACGAGGTGGTGTCTATCCTGGGCGAACAGCTGGGCACCTATCTGCTCGAGAATGATGGCGATTTACCGCCCAACACCGACATCCAACAGATGATCACCGAGCTGGTGGTCACTTTCTTCAGCCAGGGCGGTAGTCATGAGATCCCGTCGGATCAGACACCCCAGACCCACCGGCTGATCAATCTTCATGATCGCTTTACCGAGCGGCTGACCCAACTGGAAGGAGGACACTCATGAGCACGCCCCGCTCCATCAAATCCTCATCCCGCCCAGCCCTGCGCCTGGTGTCCACCAAGGGCATGAACCGGGAACAGTGGCTCAAGGTCCGCAAGCAAGGTATCGGGGCCAGCGATGCCGCTGCGGCCGTGGGACTTAATCCGTACCAATCGCCGCTTGAGCTGTGGATGATCAAGACCGGGCGGGATGGGCTGTTACCGGCCCCCGATCCTGACGACATCCATACCCCGCTGTACTGGGGCAATCTTCTTGAACCCAAGGTGGCCGAGGCCTATGCCAAGGCGACGGGCAACAAGGTACGGCGAGTGAATGCCGTGCTCCAGCACCCGGATGCAGACAAGCCCTGGATGCTGGCCAATCTGGATTACTCGGTAGTGGGAAATCCAGAGGTGCAGATCCTGGAGTGCAAAACCACCGGCCTCAATGGCGCCAGGCTCTGGGCCGATGGCGTACCAGAGTACATCCAGTGCCAGGTGCAGCATCAACTGGCCGTCACCGGCAAGCAGGCAGCGGACGTGGCGGTGCTGATCTGCGGGCAGGAGTTGCAGGTACACCGCATTGAGCGGGATGACGCCGTCATCAAGCAACTGATCGAGCTGGAACGGGCCTTTTGGCACTTGGTGGAAACCGATACGCCACCCGAGGCCGATGGCTCCGACTCCGCCGACCAGGCGCTGCGAGCGCTCTACCCTCGTGACGATGGCGAAGCGTTGGATCTCATTGAAGACACCGCACTCAACGGCGATTTCAGTGAGATGCTGGATATCCGGGAACGCCTAGCCCGTCTGGCCGAACGGGAAGCCCGGCTCAAGCAGCGCATCCAGCAACGCATGGGTGACGCCGCTCGGGCTTACTTCATGGATGGCCAGGTGAGCTGGAAGCGCAGCAAGGACAGTACAGTGCTCGACACTGACGCCCTGCTCAAGACTCAGCCCGCGCTACTGCAGCAATTCCCCAAGCATCGCGCTGGCAGTCGCCGGTTCCTCGTCAAACCCAACACCTGATCGTTCTCGCATCACCTCACTCAACACCCCACGCCTAACAGCATAAACGCCGGGCCCAGCCCGGCGGCTGTGCTTTTTATAACAGGAGATTCCCATGATCAAAGGACTCGCCATTACGCCCCCCGTGATTGGCCGTATCAGTATTGGCCGCATAGTAGAAAAGAACGGCAAGCGTCTGCCGGAGAAAGACGACCAATTCACCATCACTACCCAGATCCAGACCCGGGAGGGCTGGCTACCGCACCCACTGGATGAGGCCCTACGCCAGGAGGTACAAGGCAAGAAGCTACGCAGCATTCCCGTCACCCTGCCCTTCAATGATCCGGACCTGAACCTGCGGGCGGAGTACACCTTCTTCGAGCGCAAGAGTGGCCGGCCCCTGTGCAGTGGCGACGGGGAGACCTGCCGACGCCGCACCGACCAGGGCCTGGAGCAGTTACCCTGCCCCTCACCCGACCTATGCGAATTCGGTGCCCACGATCTGTGCAAACCCTACGGGCGGCTCTATGTACGGATCGGAGAGGAGGATGGACTGGGCTGCTTCGTGTTTCGGACCACCGGCTACAACAGCATCCGCACCCTGGCTGCTCGGCTGCGCTACTTCCATGCCATCAGTGGCGGCAACCTAGCCACCCTACCCCTGGAATTGAAGCTACGCGGGAAGAGCACTACCCAGAGCCACCGGGCACCGATCTACTACGTGGATCTGACGCTGCGCGCTGAGCAATCCATGGAGGATGCCGTCAGCCACGCCAGGGAAACGGCCAAGGTCAGGGAAGACCAGGGCATCAACCAAACAGAGCTGGACAAGGTAGCCCATGCAGGGCTGCTCAACGCTCAGTTCGAATACTCGGAGGAGGAAGGGTTACAGGTCGTGGAGGAGTTCGTGCCGGAAGGGTCGGCCCCACCGGGCAATACTCAACCGCAGTCGGCACAGGGACTCAGCCAGAAGCTGGCCGGACAACAGGCAGGCTAATCAATCATAGCCAGCAGGCCTTGGCGACGTTTAACGGACAGGCGCCGGTAGCCCTTGAGCAGTTGAGCTTCGGCGTCATTACGTACCTGGGCGTCATACTTGGACTTCAGCTCTGAGGCACCCTCAACCTGATCACCGCAGATCAGATGATCCAGCGATACACCGAGGACCGCCTTCAACTTCGGCAGTAAACGAAATCCGGGCGAATCACGGCCATTTTCCCAAGCGGATATCGTGGATTTGGTCACATGAAGCTCGTCGCCCAACTGCTCCTGGGTCAGACCCAACGCCAACCGTGCCGCCTTCAGGCGCTCGGGGAAGCTCATCACGCCCACTCCATCAATCTGATAGAGCAACGCTACGGCAGTGCCATACCTCTGTCGTACCGGAATACTTGACCCCCAAGGTGCAGCATTGCAATACTTTGCGAGTCTTGAATTACATAACACTCAAACTGAGACACACCTTCCAAACCAACGGACACAGCGCCTGGGGGAGACCGCTCTTCCCAGGCACAGCACTCGACCTGTGCTTGGCTAAAAACCATGGAAGGACAGCCACTACAAGGAATGAACAATGGAAAACAGCACCACGGGGAACGAGATCTGGTTCTACGAACTCAACGGAGAAAGGAAGGGGGGCGTTTCTGAAACCGATCTCATCACCCTGATCAGCAACGGCACACTACGCCACGGATCATCCGTCTGGAAGAAGGGGTTCGCGGACTGGACCAACATCGAAGATACCCAGCTTCGGGAACACCTTGATGATACGACCCCACCGCCGCTAACCGGAGCCAAAGTCAACAACACCGTTGTATGGATTCTGGCGTTTGCCCCACTGATCGGCCTCACCCTGGAATACTTTGTGGCCTACATGGTTCACAGCAGCGAGTACCGTGCCGAGCAAGCCGTTGCCAGCGGCCATTTCATTTACATCACTCTCATACTCAATATCGCCCTGTCTTTCCTGGATGAAAAGAGACTCAAGAAAGCCGGCACTGATACCAGCACATTTGGTGGATGGGTGTGGCTGGTGCCCGTCTATCTCTACCAACGAACCCAAGCCCTGAAGCAGAACCTGGCGTACTTCATCGTCTGGATCGTCTGTTTCCTCTTAATTGTGGTTGGTGCTTAAGCCAATCACCTCATGGAAAGATTTTAAAAGAGAACCATCATGAAAAACCTCAAAGCAGCCCTAGCATGCATTTCCCTGGCAGCCCTATCCGGGTGCTCTTCTGAAATAGACGTCATCCGGGAGGGGCGTCTTGAATTACTCCCTGAATATACGGTTGGCCAGGCGCTGGATAACCGTAAGCTTTGTGAGAGCACAGACTGGTCTGTCATTGAGGACGAACGGGGCCGAGATGTCGTTCGTTACACCTGTGATTTCAAGGACATAGAAAAGAATTACAGGGATACAGCAAATGAAATGATCGATGCTGCAAAAAACGACAGCAGGCTGATCACATTGCAGGAAAGGTTAAACGAACTCGAATCAGAAATAGCGAGAGAAAAACAACTATTAAAGAAAGCCCAAAATCATATCGATAACGGGAATTCTTGGACTGAAAGGAAAACAGAAAACGGCTCCAGCTACACGGTTTGGCCTCGTGTGAAACAGCAATCAATAACCGATATAGAAAATCACGAAAGAGGGGTCCGGAGCATAAAAAACCAGATCTCGATGATTGAAAAAGAAAACCAGGACTCCCTCTCTCTGGCTCAGGAGACTCTTGAGAAATACAAAGGAGCCAGGGCCTTTGAAACCATTGACTGGGTGGTAATGGAGGACGAAAGCTTCATGGTGCTTTCCGGAAGCATGCATCATACCAACATATTCAAAGATACCATCGAAGAAACGCCACACGAGAACATACAGTCCGCCCTCTACCTAATTTACAACGAAAACTTCGACACACTATTTGCTTATGAAGATGCCCTACAGCAAATAGCGGAGCTTTGATCATACTTCAATAAGACCCAGTCGCTGACTAGAACGGGCAGCGAATCTGCCCGTTTTATCATCTCCTCAAACTAGGACAACTCAATGAGCAAAGATATTGACATCGAAAAATACACCTCCGAAGACATCACTACTGAAAAGCTCTCCGAACTCATTGCCAAGAAAGCTTCCTTTCAAATTGTCGCGGTCAAGAACATCAGCTCCGTGGTAAATAAAGTCGAGGGAGCCATTGAAAAAAAAGGGCTACGTTGCCGCGTGTACACAGAATACAGAGCGGCCTCCTTAGCCAGCTTCGCTATCCCGACTGGCTTTACCCAGGTTACTGGCTTTGCCTCAGTGATTGGCATCGCCGCTCATAATCTCGCCACTTTCAACCCTGATTATGAGATAGGCAAGAACAAACCTGCCGGCAAAGTGACAGTGCTGTATAAGAAAGATTAGCGCCTTATTGGTAACAGCACCGTCACGTCGTGTGTGGATACCCGAGCAGAACATCCTCTCGGATAGTCCCCGTTTTCCTCGCCTACTACGCTCCAAGGTCTCGATCAATTGGCATTAAACCTCCCCGGTCCTATTGGTACCGGGGTCTACCATTACAAATTGGAGCCCCCTCCTGCTTTCATCTGATACAAAACCTCGCAGCCATCCATGAACCACGAAAGCCCAATAGCCGGTCAATGAGGCACTTCCTGGCAATCCCTCTCCTCAATCCTCTCCAAAATCCAGGCCTCGATTTCATCAGATACCCAGCCAACCGTTCTTCCACCAAGCGGTACTGGCTTGGGGAATACACCCTCAGCAATACGCTTGTAGATCGAAGAACGGCCAAGACCGGTATCTCGTATCACTTCTGTTAGCCTCATGAATCGCATGAAATTCTCCTCGTCATTCGTTCATGCGATAGCGCAGCAACGTAAAAACTTACTCACCTCCTCTCTGGCTACAGCCAAAGTTCCTAAACCCATCGTCATAAAGCTTGGTATCCACCTTTGCCAAGTAGCTCATGCGCCTGAACACCTCATGATATTGCGCGGTATACATAGACGATCCTTTTGAAATCAGCTGGACCGGGCTATCAGGGAAATGGACTAAACCGATTCCTTGACTCCCAGTCAGACCAAGAGTGCGACCCCAAGCTCGCTGAATACGCTCTGCCATGTTGCTAACTGCTTGTTCTTCCGCCAACCACCAGGGGAAGTCCGGCTCTTGCTGACCTAAGATACGCCCCAACGCGGAGTAAGCATCCCTATTGACCATAATGGCAATATGATAATGGGGCTGCCCTTCCCCACCGAACTCGCGACACCAGATCATACGAACATGGCAGTCATGAACCCGTTTTCCCTGGCCGCGCTTACGCTTCGAGTCGCACCTGATCTGCGAACGAAGAGAGTTGATGAAGCCGCTTGCCTGCCCCCCTTTGGGACCTGACCAACCGTACGGCAGCCTAGCAACGAAATGGATGACACAGGTTCGTGGATGCTCATTTAAGGCCCGGTCCAAAGTAGACCGGATAGATTTGAGGTAATTCACCGCGAGTGGACGGTCAGGCCTTGCCAGTACCGGCAAGCCCTCCCAGACTGATTCATAGTGGAGTTTGAGGTTGGTGTTGCTTGAATGTCGTTTTCTCATTGTCTGGCACCTATGGTTTCTTCATAGGTACCAGCGCACTGGTTGAAATTTACTCATGAGCAGGCTGGTTTGGTCCAGCCTGCCTGTTACTCAACCAACTGCACTTACCAGCCTTCACAAGTGGGCTGGCTAAGTGACTTTATGACTATATATATCTATTACCGACACTCAGAGCGGGTTATCAAGTACTGAAAGCCCACAACAGGGCCTTTACCCCACAGACGGGAGCCCAAATAGCGCTATCCAGTTAAAACAATCGATTACGAGTTCTGGAACGGGGTTATCGTACCCAGAAGGCCCACAAACCAATAACACTATTGAGCTTGAAGGCTGACATCAATTCACAGCTTAAATCAGTGCTATCCACGGTATGTAACTACCCCTCATCCTCAATACCAACTTCCGTGTCTACAACCTCCTTTTTGGTCTTTACACTTGGCTTAACAAGCAGGCCAATTTCATACTGCTCTTTTGTAGACAAGTCTACACGGTTGATTTCCTTAGTTGATTTTACATAATCGATTGAAGCCCCTTGGTAAATCCCCGGAGTAACATTTCTGCCTGGCGGCGGCGCAACCACAGCCTTTAAAATCAACAACTTACCATTCTCTGTTGATCGCAATATCGATATCCTACCATCTGGTGGCATAAGCAAACGCATCACCCCTAGTTTTTTGCTTAGCACTTCAGATTTCATGCACGCAGCCCTCCATATCCAGCCAGATAGGAACATCGCCGCTCTAGAGGCCGCCTCATCGCTACCCTTTCTCTCCTTTACACATAGCAATGCCTCCATTTCTAAGCGCAGATTGATGCTTGGTTCTGGTAGAAATTGACTGCCAATGAATAAGTATCTATCGGTCAATATTTGACCTACATAATCGTCTAAAACAGCCTGCAGATATTCTTCAAGCCCATCGAGCACAGCATCTTTGAGTCTTTTAGCAACGTCATCTTCACACTTCACCGGCAACAAATAGTTTCTACGGTCATATTCAATGGCAACGTAGGAATCATCCTCACAACCATTACTGAGAATCCTTATCAACTGAGGAATCTCTCGGCCCGGGTGGTACTGATCTTTTTTTTGTATATGAAGGACAAACGCCCGACCACACCAGCTAGCCTCAAAAATAGGGTGAGCCAGGTTGAGAAAATAGATGCTCGGGCACTTGCCGATTCCTATATCACTCACAATCCCAGCAACCACATCTCGCATGTACCCTAAGCGCCAAAGCTTCCTCAAATGCCGGCGTACTCTTTGAACTGACATCCCCACCTGCTTGGCCAAGCCAAAAGTCGAACAATTTCTGACTACACCGCAGGAATCCGCCTCAGTCAGCAACACTATAAGAACCAGCTTGCTACCGACACTCAGGGCATCAGGGTTGGGAGGGCCAAAAGTACGACCTTTCTTTCTCGTGACCTCCAACCCTCCAGGTGAGGGAATACTGAGCAGTGACTTTACCAGCCCCTCATGTCCCACACTCACTGGCCCAACCTGGAGATTCAACCGATCGGCAACGAGCTTTGAAAGTCGATAATCGTAAGACGGCCTTCCGGTCCTACCTTCAACGCGCCGGGCATCAAGAAGACCTTGGTCAACCAGTACCCCTATCGAATGACGGGCTAATCTCTCACTAACTCCCAACTTCCCCGCCAAACGGTCCAGAGACGTTTGAGCCCATTCGCCTATACCAAATTGATAGATAAAGGCAGTCAAAAAATATCGCTCAGCGGCCTGCAGCTCTTCAGACGACAAGCAGTTAAAGCTGGATACTAGAGCATTGCCAAGGTACATATTTGCACAAATGA
This sequence comes from Alcanivorax sp. HI0044, assembly GCF_001634945.1. NCBI lineage: Bacteria > Pseudomonadati > Pseudomonadota > Gammaproteobacteria > Oceanospirillales > Alcanivoracaceae > Alcanivorax > Alcanivorax sp. HI0044. The sequence continues at coordinate 7,243 of NZ_LWEZ01001581.1, read as the reverse complement.
TATCTATTTTTGCCCATTATCAATTATGATCATATTTACGTCAATTCATACGGTATGATTTACTTGTCATGAAAATCTCAAGCATTAGGAGCATTGAAAGTGAAGAAACCAATCCCACCGAAAGAGTGGCTTGGCTCCGACAAGGACAAGTCAGATTGGGCCAGGCACTATTTGCGAAACAACCCCCCATCAGCCCTTTCAGTAAAAGCTCCCCACGAAGAGAACGAGCCGACCTTGATGACACTGGAAAGAATTTGGAATAACGGATTGGGGGCAGATGCTTTTGCACGCATCAAACGAGCATGGAATGCTTACAGCTACCGGAAGAACAAAAACAAGCGGACTTTCAGTTTTGTGCTACCCGTAGAAGAAGCTCTGTTTTTGAAACGTACGTCCAAATATCTAAAGGTGTCACAAAGCGCCCACCTGACAGCTCTGATTTGCCAGGATAGAACACATATCGAGAAACTGAGAAATGAGCATCAACAAAGACTCGAAGGCGCCAGAAAAACGCGCAATTCACTGGTAGAGGACAGAAAAACCAAAGAGCTAGGTCGCCTGCGGAAAGAAAATACGAGGCATGCGGGCATTCTCAAGCAATATGAAGAACTTATAAGAAAGCTAGTAGAGAAAGACCTTGTAAGGCAGGAATTAGAAAGGCAGGGATTGCAGGACCCCATACAACTCGATGCGAACAAAAGGGACGACCTGGACTCTCAAGCCAAAAAGCTGGCAGCAAGACACCTTGAGGATGCTCGAATTGACGCGTCTCGCACTTCTAACTACTCAGCGCCCTGACACCACCTCCAAGTGATCCACCCAACGCTGCAACTACAAGCGTCACCCAGCCTCATAGCTATGGAGTACCCTCAACCCCTTTTCTAGAGTGATCCGGCACAGCTTCAGCCATCTTGCCGGGCATCCAATACGCGCCAGGCCTTTGTAAACGGACCGCCTGACCAATCAGGGAAAACTAAAGGTCAGTGGCGCGTAAAGTAAAGGAGACAGGCCAGCCACAGGGATTAGCTATTGAGAAACGGTGACGGAACGGTGACGAAACACAGAAAAGCATAAGCGACGCCTAAAAACCAAAAAGGCCAGTCATCCATGACTGGCCTATCTCTTTGTTTTTCCGACCTTAATTTGGTCGGGACGGGAGGATTCGAACCTCCGACCCCTTGCACCCCATGCAAGTGCGCTACCAGGCTGCGCTACGCCCCGAGATGTGCTTGGCAGGCAGAGCTACCAAAGCGGCGGCAATCATAGCGGATTTGGTGGGGGGATGGAACCGGTAAAGTGCTGTTTGGTCAGGGTTTGAGCGATGGGGGGATTGTCGGGTTTGTCGCTAGCAGGTTCGCGCCTCGAGAGGCGCTCCTACAGAAGGCGGGATGATGATTTGGTCAGGGCGGGCATGAAAAAGCCCCGGGAGCGGGGCTGCCGGGGCTTTTTCGCCATCGGAGATGGCGGGGAGCGTTTGGTGCTGGATCAGGAAGCTTTGAGGACGTCGAGGACCTCTTCCATTTCCACAATCATCTGCTTGATGAGCTGGTGGTACTGGGTGGCCTGTTCCGCGTTGGCGCCGCCGGAGAGCTGTTGACGGGCACCGCCGATGGTGAAGCCCTGATCGTACAGCAGGCTGCGAATCTGGCGGATCATCAGCACGTCCTGGCGCTGATAGTAACGACGGTTACCACGGCGTTTCACGGGCTTGAGCTGGGGAAATTCCTGTTCCCAATAGCGCAACACGTGCGGTTTTACGTCACACAGGTCGCTGACTTCACCAATGGTGAAATAGCGCTTTCCTGGAATCGCCGGCAATTCGTCGTTATGACTTGGTTCCAGCATAGGCCTCAACCCGTTGTTTTAATTTTTGTCCTGGACGAAAGGTAACAACCCGACGGGCGGTGATGGGGATTTCCTCACCGGTTTTCGGGTTGCGCCCTGGTCGTTCGCTCTTGTCCCTGAGATCGAAATTGCCGAAGCCGGAGAGCTTCACCGGGATATTGTTTTCCAGTGAATGGCGGATCTCTTCAAAAAACATTTCCACCATTTCTTTTGCTTCACGTTTGTTCAGGCCTAACTCCTCGAACAAACGCTCGGCCATATCCGCTTTGGTCAGCGCTCCCATTAATAGCTCCCTGCCCTTCCTTAATTCAGTCCCTTAAGGCGGCGTTAAACTGTTGTTTTAACTGGGATACTACGGCATCCACCAGGTCATTCACCTCTTGATCCTTAAGAGTGCGTGAACGGTCCTGGAAGGTCAAGCCCAAAGCAAGGCTTTTACGATTTTCACCAATGCTATCGCCTTGATATATATCGAAAATCTTGACCCCGGTGAGACGATCGTCACAGGCAGAGCGAACCGCAGCGATCAGATCCCCTGCGGGGACGCTGTCTTCTACCACAAAGGCCAGATCGCGGCGCATCCGCGGCTGGTCAGACACAGCCGCAAAGCTGGGCAGGCTGCCTTGCTGCAACGGCGCTTGCGCCAGTTCGAAAGCGTACAGTTGACCCGGCAGATCCAGATCGGCGGCCAGGCGCGGGTGAATCCGCCCCAGAAAACCCACCACCTCACCATCACGCTTTAGTGCCGCGGTCTGGCCCGGATGCAGCGCCGGGTGCTCGGCGGGCTCAAAGCTGAACGCCTGCGCATCAGACAACGCCAACAATGCTTCCACGTCCCCTTTCAGGTCGAAGAAATCCACCGGGCGTTTGCCTTCCCAATTCTGCGGCTGGGCACTACCGTACAGCAGACCGGCGATCATCGGCGTCTGCTCCAGGCCACCTTCCACGTCTGGCGCATCGGTGGGCACAAAACGCAGGCCCGTTTCGAACAGACGCAGGCGATCAGCCTGCCGGTTCAGGTTATGGCGCGCGGTGCTGAACAGGCCAGCCAGCAGCGTGGTGCGCATGACGCCCAAATCCGCAGAGATCGGATTCAGCAGCGGCAGTGGCTCCACGCGGGGCTCGACTTTCGCCAGCAGACCCGGCTCCACAAAGGTGTAGGTAATCGCTTCCTGGTAGCCACGGTCCATCAAGGTGTCCGCCAGGCGGCGCACGGCCACGATCTGTTCCGGCACGGTCTCGCCGGAAGGCGAACCCGCCGGCACCCGGCTGGGCAGCTTTTCGTAGCCATAAATGCGCGCCAACTCTTCGATCAAATCCTGCTCGATGGCCATGTCGAAGCGCCAGCTGGGAGCCAGCACGGTCCACCCTTGCCCATCGCCATTCAGAGAGATGTCCATGCCCAGGCGGCTGAGAATGTCTTCCACCTGCTGGGCGGGTAAACCCATGCCCAATAAGCCTTCGATCCGCTCAGCGCGCAATGTGAGCTCGGCCTGCTTGGGCAGCTGCGCTTCGTCCACCGCTTCGGTGACGGGGCCTGCCTGGCCACCCGCAATTTGCTGGATCAGGGCTGTAGCATACTCAATGGCATCGCTCTGCAGTTGCGGATCCACACCGCGCTCGAAGCGGTGAGAGGAATCGGTATGCAGCCCATAGGAGCGAGCCTTGCCGGCAATCGCCAGGGGGGCGAAGAAGGCGCATTCCAGGAAAATATCCTGGGTATCCGTGGTCACGGATGACGGTTTGCCGCCCATGACCCCAGCGAGAGCCAGTGCCGCGCTGTCGTCAGCAATTACCAGGGTATCGTCCCGTAGGGTCAGCTCTTGGTCGTCCAGGGTAGTAAGCGTCTCATCCGCTTTGGCCTTGCGCACGGTGATACCACCGCTGAGCTTGGCCAGATCGAACGCATGTAACGGCTGCCCCAGTTCCACCAACACATAGTTGGTTACATCGACGATGGGGTCGATGGTGCGCAGACCCGCACGGCGCAGGCGCTCCACCATCCACAGCGGGGTGGCAGCGTTGACATCCACGCCCTTGATGACCCGGCCCAGGTAGCGGGGGCAGCCGGCGTTATCCGCTAGCGTTACGGTCAATGCATCATCAATGGCCGGCGCCACCTTGCTGATGGCCGCCTCGGTGAGCGGGCTCTGGTTCATCACGCCCACTTCCCGGGCGATACCGCGCAGGCTCAGGCAATCAGCCCGGTTAGGAGTCAGATCCACTTCGATAACGGTGTCGTCGAGCCTCAGGTAGTCGCGAAAATCGGTGCCCACGGGGGCGTCTTCCGGCAGCTCCATGAGACCATCGATCAGGTCTTCCAGGCCCAGTTCCGACGCGCCGCACAGCATGCCATTGGATTCCTGGCCGCGCAGCTTGGCTTTCTTGATCTTGAAGTCACCGGGCAGCACCGCGCCGACCTGGGCGAAGGGCATCTTCAGGCCCACACGCACATTGGCCGCACCACACACCACCTGCACCGTGTCGGTGCCATTGGTCACCTGACAGACACTGAGTTTGTCGGCATCCGGGTGCGGTTCGCAGCTTTCCACCTGCCCGACCACCACGCCGCTAAAATCCGGTGCGGCCGGTTCCACCGCGTCCACTTCCAGGCCGGCCATGGTCAATTGCTGGACCAGGGTGTCGGTATCCACGGCGGGGTTGACCCACTCCCGCAACCAGGCTTCGTTAAAACGCATGTCGTGATTCCTTTAACTTGTTCGCGGGAGACGTTAGCTGAACTGGGACAAAAAGCGGGTGTCGTTTTCGAAAAACAACCGCAAGTCGTTCACGCCATAACGGAGCATGGTGATACGCTCGATCCCCATACCAAAGGCAAAGCCGCTGTACTCTTCCGCATCAACGCCGCCCGCTTCCAACACCTTCGGGTGCACCATGCCGCAGCCCATGATTTCGATCCAGCCGGTGTGCGAGCACACCCGGCAGCCATCGCCACCACAACTCACGCAGCCCACATCCACTTCCGCGCTGGGCTCGGTGAACGGGAAATAGCTGGGGCGAAAACGGACCGGCAAGTCTTCCACTTCAAAGGTGAAGCGCAGGAATTCCGCCACGGTGCCACGCAGATCGGCGAAGGTAATGCCCTTGTCCACCAACAGGCCTTCCACCTGGTGGAACATGGGAGTGTGGGTCAAATCTGAATCACAGCGATACACACGGCCCGGCGCAATAATCCGGAACGGCGGTTTGCCCTGTTCCATCACCCGTACCTGTACCGGTGAAGTATGGGTGCGCAGCAGGCGCCCATCACCGAAATAGAAGGTATCGTGCATGGCCCGTGCCGGGTGGTGGCCGGGGATATTCAAGGCCTCGAAATTGTGGAAGTCATCCTCCACTTCCGGGCCTTCGGAAATATCAAACCCCAGACGCAAAAAGAAATCCTCAATGCGGCGACGCATACGGTTCACCGGGTGCAACCCGCCCGGCAACTCGCCTCTGCCCGGCAACGTCACATCAACGGTCTCGCTGGCCAGCTGCTCATTCAGGGCCGCCTCTTCCATGGCACTTTTGCGCCCGGCAATAGCGTCCTGAACCTTCTGCTTGCCTTCATTGATGACGGCGCCGGCCTGCGGGCGCTCTTCTGCGCTCAGTTTGCCCAACCCCTTCATCAAGGCACTGATTTCACCCTTTTTGCCCAGGTACTTCACCCGCACATCGTCCAGCGCCCGAATGTCGCCAGCCTGCTCGACCTCTGCCAAGGCAGCGTCAACCAGGGCATTGAGATTTTCCATTTCAATTCCTCTGCTACACGCAACGCGCTTCGTGCACCCCTTTCCCGTGTTGCACAAAGCGTGTTGCTTGTTGCGTCTCTTTTACCAACAAAAACGGGGGAAGAGCGCGAACTCTTCCCCCGTTGAATGCACTACTACGCAGCTGCGTAACAGTCGATCAGGCGGTGAGACTCGCTTTGGCTTTTTCGGCCAAAGCGCTAAAGGTTGCCTGATCACGGACAGCGATGTCCGCCAGTACTTTACGGTCAATGTCGATGGACGCTTTCTTCAGCCCATTGATCAGACGGCTGTAAGACAGGCCGTTCAAACGCGCAGCGGCGTTGATACGAACAATCCACAGACGACGGAACTGACGCTTGCGAACCTTACGGTCGCGGTAAGCGTACTGACCAGCTTTGGTAACGGCCTGTACCGCTACACGGAATACACGGCTGCGGGCACCGTAGTAGCCTTTAGCTTGCTTGAGAATCTTCTTGTGCCGACGACGGGCCTGCACACCACGTTTTACTCGTGCCATTTTTTAGTCTCCAGATCCGTAAAAGTTATGCGTAGGGCATCATGCGTTTAACAAGAGCCACATCATTCTCGTGGACTTCCTGCTTCGGACGCAGTTTACGAATAGTCTTGGAAGACTTTTTGGTCAGAATGTGGTTTTTGAATGCCTGCTTGCGCTTGAAACCGGAGGCGGTTTTTTTGAAACGCTTGGCAGCCCCACGATTTGTCTTGATTTTAGGCATGGTACCTTCTCAAGTTGATGAATTAATTAAACAGCCGATCAGGACTGTTTCTTCTTTTTGCCCGGGCCGAGCACCATGATCATCTGGCGCCCTTCCATGTTCGGACGTTGCTCAACAGAACCGTATTCTTCCAGATCCTTCTCGATACGTGCGAGAAGTTCCCGGCCCAGTTCCTGGTGAGCCATCTCCCGACCGCGGAAACGGACGGTGATTTTCGCTTTGTCTCCGGCCTCGAGGAAACGGATGAGGTTACGCAGTTTCACCTCATAGTCGCCAATGTCGGTGCCGGGACGGAATTTGATTTCCTTGACCTGAGTCTGGCGTTGTTTCTTACGCCCCTCTTTGGCCTTCTGTTTTGCCTCGAACAGATGCTTGCCGTAATCCATGATTCGGCAAACCGGCGGTTCTGCACCAGGGGAGATTTCCACCAGATCCAGCTGTTTAGCGGTGGCCTTTTCCAAGGCATCCTGCAGGCTGACGATACCGACCTGCTCACCGTCCACATCAATCAACCGAACTTCGGTTGCCTGGATTTGCTGATTTGTATTGGCGCGCTGCTCGCGGCCTTTGCCTCCACGCTTAATGTCGTGAACCTCCAATCTGTGATCGAAAACGAGGCGAGTAGCCTCACCGCCTCAGTAAACAGGCGCGCATTGTATGCCACCACAACGGGCACAACAACCCCAGCCGCACTTGGCCGGCGCACGCAACTGACTGAAACGGAATGAATTCTGGCTGGCTGTGGACGTTTATCCACGCAGGCCCGCATAACGTCGGGCCAAAAATCCAGCAAGGGGGCGTATTTTAAGCATATCTGGGCACTTTTCAAGCAGCCAATCCTGCCAAATACCCGGCGGTCAGGCATTCCATATGGACGTTCGTTCCCGCACCACACGGCCCAAGAGGGAA
>NZ_LWEZ01001580.1:0-1100 GCF_001634945.1 Alcanivorax sp. HI0044 | reverse complement strand
TGCCGATTCTCACTCTGATTACCTTGCTGGCGGGCTACCAGCTGATTGACGGGCACATTTCCCGCATGGATGCCTGGATCCTGATCGGCGTGCTGGGGGTGCTGATGGGCTGGTCCATTTATGCGGCCATGACCGGCAAGGGGGATGTGCTGGCAGGGGAAGTGGAAACCGACCTGGCAGAGCACCCGCTGCCGCTGAAACAATCCCTGTTCTGGCTGGTGGTGGGCCTGATCCTGCTGGTGGTCAGCTCCCGGGCGCTGGTGTGGGGGGCGGTGCTGATTGCGCAATCCCTGGGGGTCAGCGACCTGATCATCGGCTTGACTATTGTGGCCATCGGCACCTCCCTGCCGGAGCTGGCTTCCAGCATTGCGGCGGTGCGCAAGGGCGAGCACGATATTGCCTTTGGTAACGTGCTAGGCTCGAATTTGTTCAATACCCTGGCGGTGGTCGGTATCGCCGGTGCCATCAAGCCCATGTCGGTGGATCCTGCGGTATTGCAGCGGGACTGGTCCCTGATGATGGGGCTGACGCTGGTGCTGTTCGTTATGGGCTTCGGCGTGTTGGGCCGCAAGGGGCAGATTACCCGGACTAACGGTATCGCCTTGCTGGTGGTCTATGTGGCGTACATGGGGTATCTGGGCTCCACCATGCTGACGGGCGGTTGATCCCCCGTTAGCGCATATGGCGGGTCATTGATTCTATTGGCATGACACCTAATCACGTGACACAGGGAAGCGGCAGGGTATGCGGGACACGGGAATATCGGAAAAACTGGAACAGCGCGCGTTCCTGTGGGCGCTGGTGGCGGTCAGTGCCGTTTTTGCCCTGCTGATTCAGCCTTTTTTCGCGCCCATTTTCTGGGCCTGTGCCATCAGTGTGGTTTTCTATCCCTTCCATAAACGGCTGCTGGCCCGCTGGCCGCAACGGCGCAACCTGGTGGCGTTGTTCACCTTGCTGCTGTGCGTGGTGTTAGTCGTGATCCCGGTGCTGGCCGTGGCCACGTCGTTCGTATCCGAAGGCGTCGGCCTGTTCCAGAAGGTGCAAAGTGGTGAGATCGATCTGGCCAGCTATGTGGACAAGATCAAGCATGCCTTCCCGGG
>NZ_LWEZ01001579.1:0-1291 GCF_001634945.1 Alcanivorax sp. HI0044 | reverse complement strand
TGAGCGCGTTGAGCTTGTCGGCGCGATCCAGGGTGACGTGTAGAACGGCGTTGTGCTCGCGGGTTTGAATAAATCCGCTGGTCAGTGTCAGCTCCGTCATGGCGCATCTCCGGAAAGGGAAAACCATGGACAATATCGGAACAGTGTTCCAAATAATAGCCATGCATGGATGCATGAAATTTATTTAGCGGGATGCAAAATATCAATTTCACTAACTAATGGCCCTGATCTAGGCTGGTCCCATCGCTTTTCAGCTCAGAGGATTCGCGCATGACCCAGTTTTATCTTGTCCGCCACGGGCAAGCGTCGTTCGGCACCGATAATTACGATCGCCTTTCCGAACTGGGTCACCAGCAGGCACGCTGGCTGGGCGAGTATTTTGCCGAACGGGATATGGGCTTTGATGCCCTGGTGTGCGGAAATCTGGTACGCCACCGGGAAACCGGCGCCGGCATTTGCGAAGGCCTGGGTGTGGCCTTGCCTGAAGACATTCAGCCGGGGCTTAACGAATTCGATTTCCAGTCGCTGGTGGATGCCTATCTCACCCAGCACCCGGATCAGGTGCCCGGTGAGGGCGCCCCGGTCGCGGCTTTCTACAAGGCGCTGAAGACCGCCATGAAACACTGGCGCATGGACACCTTGACCGGTGATTTGCCAGAAACCTGGCAGGGCTTCTCCGGCCGGGTGGCTGCCGCTCGCGAGCATATCCAACGGCAATACAGCGACAAGGACCGGGTGCTGATTGTCAGCTCCGGCGGTGCCATGGCTATGTTTATCAGGCACGTTCTGGGTGCGTCGGATGACGCCGTGGTGGAGTTGAACCTGCAGATCCGCAACAGCAGCGTGAGCCACGGTTTCTTCAATCAAAAGGTGGTGCGCATGGCCAGTTTCAATAACGTGCCGCATCTGGATCGCCCGGACCGTTTCGAGGCGATTACTTATTATTAAAGAAAGACATTCAGCACCCTTGATGGCGCCTTTGCCTGTAGCGTGAGGCGTGCTGCGTGCCGCATTTTTCAATGGGAGAGTTTCATGGATTTTCAGTACACAGAAAAAATGCAGACATTGATCGCCCAGGTGCGCGATTTCATCAACACCGAAATTCGCCCGGTGGAAGGGTTGTACCACGAGCAGTTGGAAAAAAGCCCGTGGGAAACCCCGCCGATCATGGATGAGCTGAAGGAAAAAGCCAAAGCCAAAGGTCTGTGGAACCTGTTCTTGCCCAAGGAGTACGGGGAATACAGTGCCGGCCTGAGCAACCTGGAATATGCGCCCCTGGCCGAGGAAATGG
>NZ_LWEZ01001578.1:0-1289 GCF_001634945.1 Alcanivorax sp. HI0044 | reverse complement strand
GCCGTTACTACTCCGGCATCCAGCTTTGAAGCATCTGAAAGTGTAGTAATGAGTGATTCAAGATCAGTCAGCGCTGTGCTGATATGAGCGAGCTGAAACGTCATATTCTCTGGCTTTTCCTGCAACGCACTGGTGAAGAGCCGAGCAGCATTCAGTGGCTGCATCAAATCATGGCTCACCGCTGCAACAAAGCGTGTTTTAGAAAGGTTCGCCTGCTCCGCTTTTTCCCGTGCTTCGCGTAGCTGCATTTCTATGTGGCGACGCTCTTCTATTTCTTCCAGTAGTTTCTGGTTTACATCACGTAAGTCCTGAGTCCGCTCACGCACCTGCTCGGCCAGAACAACTGAATGCTGAAATGCTGCATAAGGGGCGGTGGGGGCCATATTGCTTGCCTCCACCCTTTCTATCAAGGCATCACAAATCCTGCTCAGCCTGGCATTTTCAGCCATTAGCCGTGCTTCATGGAGGTCCCAGGGAGAGCGCTCCCTCTCAGTCGGACCCGATTCAGAGACGGTTTCTTTGTCCAATGACAACCCCGGTCAATGTGTGATTAAGGTGCATACCGTCAACATGCTCCCCATAGGTACTGAAGCCGATCACCCCGTATCGACGAAGCAATGCCGATGCCTGGTCCACCATACCTTCCGACTCAATTTGCGCATAACGCATGCAGCAATCACACCCAATCGTTAACCATGATGGTCCCATACGACGCTCTATGGCACTGAGTTTGGTTTCAAGATCATCAAGCAAGGAGTCGGTTTTCATTGCTGTCAAAACGATGCCATTTTCAACTGCACAATAAAACGTCAGGCTAAGATCATCGTTAACTCGCTGGATAGAACGTGCATAGTAGCCATCATTAATACGTACCGCTAAAGGCGAACAGGCGAATGTCATATCGTCCAGCTCTTCAACCGAAACACCGATCAGCCGTGCATAGGCTTTTGCCGCTGGTTCAGCATTGAGTTCATAGACGGTACGCTTTTCCGGATCCGCAGAAGTAACTACAAACTTGGTTTTTTCAGGAATTAAATGATGGGTGCTGAACACTTCGAAATCTAATGAGGTAGAAATCATTATCACCGTGGCGGCTTCGCTGGTGAAACCGCCATCGCTATAAACATAAGTGCCGCTTAATCTATATTCATCCCCCGCCGAGCCACCAAAGCAGGCAATACTGCCTAACGCCGAATTAAGCGTAGCCAAGACCATTTCTTCATTCACTGATAGCCATCCATCAGCGTTAGCACAAAAGTATTGTGCTCTGCGGGTGACTCCGTCATACC
>NZ_LWEZ01001577.1:0-729 GCF_001634945.1 Alcanivorax sp. HI0044 | reverse complement strand
GGCGGTGGAAGACCTGTACCAGCATCGCCGCCTGCAGCGTCAGGAAGAGGCGCTGGTCACCCCGCAAGGCGGTGACCTGTTCAGTGAGCGCACCCGTCAGCTATGGGGCATCAGCAAGACCCAGCTGGCCGCCGCCGGTTTTGGCGCCGGCGCCGTGGGCGGTGCCGGCATTGATGCGGTGGCGCTGGGGCATTCGTTGGGTGCCGGCGCGTTGATTGGCGGGTTATTGGGCGCCGCCGGCAGCTACTACTACAGCGACAAGCTCACCAAACTGAAATTCGGCCCGCTCAGTGGGGGATTCCGCGAAGCCGTCTACGGCCCCCTGCGGGACCCGCAGTTTGCCTATGTGGTGCTGGGCCGGGCACTGGTGCATTGGTATCAGGTCAGCCAGCGCAACCACGCCGGCCGTGATGTGCTGGTGGTTACCGGGGCGCAGGACCACTGGCTGACACAGATGGAGCGCAGCCATCGCAATGGCCTGCAAAAAAGCCTGCAGGCCCTGGCCAGCCGCCGCTTTGATCCCAGCAAACGCCAGCGGCTGATTGAGCAACTGGAGCTGGCCCAGCAGGCGTTCGCCCAGTGGCAGCTTAGGCCTTTTCAGGAATCCGGCGAAGCCTCTCCCAATTAAGCGATTAATATCAGTGGCATAGGGCCAACTCCCAAGCGGCGATAACTCAGCGACAACGGAATAGTTCATTTGTGTACTATTCCGTTGTATACTTTGTGAAT
>NZ_LWEZ01001576.1:0-950 GCF_001634945.1 Alcanivorax sp. HI0044 | reverse complement strand
TCAGGACTTCACCCTGTCCGGAGACTTGCAGCAACAAACGCTGGATAACATTAACCATATTTACCAGCGCTACCGCCGGGACTTCGGCCTGGACCTGCACGGCACTGCGGAAGTAAACCTCTACCTGATTGAAAAACAGGACGACTTCCAACAATGGATGGTTGACCGCATAGGCTCCAGCAGCCGCCACTATGCCGGCGTCTTTATTCCTGCCACCAATGAAGTGGCGGTCTGGCAGTGGGCCGATAACGAACAGCAAGTTGCCCAGACAATTTTGCATGAATCCAGTCATGTGCTGCTTTACCAGTTATCCCCCCTGGCTCCGGTATGGCTACAGGAGGGCCTGGCACAGTATTTCCAGACCCTGGAAACGCAACCGGACGGCCGCCTGAAAATCAGCGCACTGGACGATGCCCAGCAGCGGGTACAAACCTGGATTGAACAGGAACGGCTGATCACCCTGCGCCAGTACCTTTCCATGGACGATGCGCAATGGCGAAAAATGGCCCACCAGCTCAACGCCATTCCCTACACCGTCGCCTGGGCCACCACTGCCTTTCTCATGTCCAAACCGGTGGGCCGCTCCACCCTTCGACAAATGCTTCAGGACCTGGAAAAAACCCACCAGCGTCCGACACTACAGCGTATCGAGCACCTCTATCCGGGTGGTATTTCACGGCTGGAATACGACTTCTTTCGTTGGGCGCAAAGCGACATGGCACCGCATTGGTATTAAGGAACCTCTGAAAAACTCCTTGCGTACTCAGTCTTTCAGGCTGGTTCGCAATCTAGGCGTGCTTTTGAAGGTGTATGTCCATCCATCGAAAAAGCGCAACAACGAGTGCGGGCCAGCCTGAATGACCCGAAGGGCGTGGCCTGAAGCGCACATCTGCTGCGCCTTGCCTCTCGGAAAGGGAACCACCCTGACCATCAAGACAAGACGAAACAGC
>NZ_LWEZ01001575.1:0-1093 GCF_001634945.1 Alcanivorax sp. HI0044 | reverse complement strand
CAACGCCGCCCCCATGGCGGAGGCAGACGCTTGGCTACAACGCTATCGGGTGTTCTGGAACGACAAACTGGACGCGCTGGAACAGGCGCTCAAGGACGGAGACTGACAGGAGGTTTGTGATGGAAACCGATGTACGATTCGACGACGCTACGACCCTGACGATAGAACGCACCCTGCCCGGCCCCATTGAGCGCGTATGGGCCTACCTGACCGACCCGGACAAACGCGCTCGCTGGCTGGGTGGCGGCACCCTGGGCGAGTTTGTGGGTGGCGCAGTGGTGATTCATTTCCGTCATCAGGATTTGTCAGAGGATATCCAGCCGGCCCCGGACAAGTACAAATCCATTGAAGGTGGAGCCACGCTGACTGGCATCATTACCCGCTTTGAGCCACCCCATGTGCTGGCCCATACCTGGGGTGACAATGAAGGCGAAGTCACCTTTTTCTTGAGCGCGCAGGGCGACCAGGTTCATTTACGGCTTACCCACCACCGCTTGCCCGCTGACGAAAACACCCGCATCAGTGTCGCCAGCGGCTGGCACACCCATCTGGGCATTCTGGCCGAAGAGCTGAACGGCCAACCCCGCTCGTCCTTCTGGCCAACACACACACAATGGGAAACGCACTATCAGCGCGTTTTGCAGGAAAGCGAGGCCCCGCATGACTGACACGCTAACCGTGCAACTGATGTTTCAGGGCCGGGCCAACGCGGCCCTCGATCTCTACGACAGCGCTATCGCTCCGTTAGAGCTGCTGAGCCGAACGCTCTACGGCCCGGACGAGATGGGTGAAAACGGCCAGGTGAAAACCGCCTGGTGCCGTATCGGCAACGTGCGGATACACTGTTTTGACAGCCCTGTGCCCCACGACTTTGATTTCACCCCATCGACCTCGCTGTGTCTTGCCCTGAAGGACAAACAGGCAGTAGCCGACACCTTTGCAAAACTGGCAGACGGCGGCACCGTGCTGATGCCCCTGGACAGCTATGACTTCAGCCCCTGGTTCGGCTGGGTGCAGGACTGCTTCGGGGTGTCATGGCAATTGTCTGTCACCGCACCCGGTGACGCGAAGGAAAATGTCTAGGAACGGTCAT
>NZ_LWEZ01001574.1:0-1159 GCF_001634945.1 Alcanivorax sp. HI0044 | reverse complement strand
CATCATTTGGGGAGGTGGCATGATCACATTACAACAATGGAAAGATTGTGAAGGGCAGACTTTCGCGCTGGAAAATGGCGATAGTTTGACGCTGGCGGAAGTGAATGTGCCGGTGTCTCCCGAGGGGTGGGAGTGCTTTTCCCTGCTGTTCGCGGGCCGGTTACAACTGGAGCAAGGCGCGGTGGTTATACACAGCGAGACGCTGGGTGAGGCGTCCGTGTTTCTGGTGCCGGTGGGGCCGCTGGGCGCCAGCGATGGCACCTACCATTTCGAGGCGGTGTTCAATCGCCAGCTCGCCAGCGCATAAGCAGGTAGACGCCCTTGTCTTCCTGCTCCTCAAAGCCCAGCCGAAGATAGAGTCGCCGCGCCGGGTTGTTGGTTTCCACGTGAATAGTCAGGGGTTTGCCGGACTGGCGAGCCCGTGATTGCAAGGTGGAGAGAATCTGTGAACCGAGCCCGGTGCCGCGAAAGGCGGGCAGCAGGGCAATGTCCACAATGCGAATTTCCTGTTCCCAGTCCGAGACATACAGCCGCCCGGCGGTCTCCCCGTTTAATTCGATCAGGTGCCGTTCCGCTTCCGGGTAATGCTGAAGATAGTGTTCGTGCTGTGCCTTGGCCTGCAGGGCCAGAAAGGCATCCTGCTGCGCCTGGGGCCAGCCGGTTTGCGCCACTTCTTCCTGGCGGGTGCTGGTGTAGATGGCCAGTAACATCGGCGTGTCGCTGTCACTGGCGGGGCGTAAACGGTAGCTGTGCATTACGAGCGGGAAGGGTAAATGCCGACCAGGGCCACAATGAAATGCACAAACAATTGTGGGGTTAGCGACTCTGCGTTAGCAGGAAGCGCCTCCCAGGTCTGTTGCGTTTTTCCCAGGCCGCGATCAATGCTGACGCTGGTGGTAGCCGCAACCGTGCCACTGGCATTGCTGCCACTTTTGGCGCCCAGACGAACCGGCGCAAGCCCCGGGCCCGTGCCAGCGTGCACCGGGGAGCGCCCACGGCAATCCGGCAAACCGAAAGTGGTTCTGCCGTCGCCACCATAAATGGTGCCGAACAGGGAAAACAGCGCATCGTTCTGTGATACGGCCAATATCTGGCCATCGCAGAATGCCCAGCCTCGCGGAGCAAAATTGCCCGCAAACATGCGAATTTCGCCGATAAA
>NZ_LWEZ01001573.1:0-886 GCF_001634945.1 Alcanivorax sp. HI0044 | reverse complement strand
ACGATATTGTCGACATGGTGAACGCCCAGCCAGACCTGCTCACCGAAGGCGATGAACTGGAGCGCGACGAAGTACTTGCCGTGCAGCACCGTCTGCAGCAGTTCGACCCCGTCGGCGTGGCCAGCATCGATCTGGCGGACTGCCTGGGCGTGCAACTGCGCCAACTGCCCGCCGATACCGCCCTGCGCGACGAAGCCTGTGCCCTGCTGGCCCACCTGGATCTGCTGGAAAAACACGACTACGCCGCCCTGCGTCGCACCCTGCAGATCAGCGAGGACGTCCTGCTGGAGGCCCTGTCCCTGCTACGCACCCTGGACCCGGCCCCCGGCGAGCAGATCGGCGAACCCCAGGTAGATTACGCCGTTCCCGACGTGATCGTCCGTCAGCACCAGGGCCGCTGGCAGGTCAGCCTCAACGACGACGTCCTTCCCCGGGTCAATCTGCAGCAGCAATACGCCAATATCGCCCGCACCACCAGCGGTGAAGACGGGCAATATCTGCGCAATTGTGTTCAGGAAGCCAAATGGTTCATCAAGAGCCTGCAGAGCCGCCATGACACCTTGCTCAAGGTGGCCACCCGCATCGTCGATGTGCAACAAGGGTTCTTCGATTATGGCGATGAAGCCATGAAGCCCCTGGTTCTGGCGGATATTGCCGACGCCGTTGAGATGCATGAATCGACCATCAGTCGGGTCACCAACCAGAAATACATGATGACACCCCGCGGTGTCTTTGAGCTGAAATATTTCTTTTCCAGTCACGTGGGAACAGACGGCGGCGGTGAGTGTTCCTCCACCGCTATTCGTGCCATTATTAAGAAGCTGGTCGCTGCCGAGAATCCCCGCAAGCCGCTCAGCGATAACAAGCTGGCCAGCTTGCTGAATGA
>NZ_LWEZ01001572.1:0-1077 GCF_001634945.1 Alcanivorax sp. HI0044 | reverse complement strand
GCCATGCAACGCACCCTGATGGAACTGGATCGTTACCACGCGGTATTTTTTGCCAGCGTGAATGCCGCTCGGTTGGCCCTGTCGGCCATGGCGGACCTGTGGCCGCAGTGGGCCCGTGGGTGTGCACTGGCTGGCGGTGGGTCGGGCCACGGCGGCGGAGTTGGCGTCCTGGCATCTACCTGCCACGGTGCCAGAGCATGGCTTCAATTCCGAAGCGGTGCTGGCGCTGCCCTGCCTGCAACAGCTGCAGGAAAAACAGGTTCTGATCTGTCGGGGCGACAGTGGCCGCGAGTTGCTGGCGCAGAGCCTGGAAGCGCGCGGTGCCCGTGTCGATGCGCTGGCCTTTTACCGGCGCCATGGGGCCAGCCACATCACCATTTCGGCGCAGGCTGATTGGGTGATGGTTACCAGCGTGCAAGGTTGGCAGGCGCTCCAGCCTGTGCTGCCCGCCGGTTGTGGCGTGGTGGCGGCTGGGGTGCGGGTGGCTGCTGCGGTGCAGGCCAATCATGCCGGCCCGGTGCGGGTGGCAGCCAGTGCCCATGACGATGACATGCTGGCGGCCTTGAACGCCGGTGGTAGCGATCGTTAAGGCGAGCGTCTTTCTTCTCCCCAGTGTCTTGGCTGCCTGCCGGCTTGGTCGGGCGCGTGATTTTCGGTCTGGCTATGCGTCCAGCGGTGAATAGTGATTACTCTATGGCGCGAAGAATTTTTTACCCGATCTAACCGTTAATGATTGGACAGCAATGGGCGCTCACTTTAAGGTTTTTGCAATGATATCGGGTATCGCCACACCGAGGGCGCAGGGGGTTCGAGACTCGCGCACGCCTCGCTATGACAACAACGGAGCTGACATGACGCAGGATCGTCTTTTTTCCCGCCAGGCCGGGGCAAGCCTTTTGACTGTGCTGCTGGTACTGGTGGTGCTGGCTGCACTCGGGGCGGCTGGCTGGTGGGGGTGGCAGGAGTTCACCCGGCTGAAGAGCGAAAAGAGCAGCCTGGCGGATCAAGTGACGACCGTGAAAGGTGAGTTGGCCAGCCAGCGCGCCCAGGTGCAGTCTGCCCTGTCCGGTCTGGAAA
>NZ_LWEZ01001571.1:0-24288 GCF_001634945.1 Alcanivorax sp. HI0044 | reverse complement strand
GCGAAAGATCAGTTGAAAGTTCAAAGTGAAAAGTTGGAAAGGAAAATCCAGGGAACTTTTCCGGCCACCCCTCTCCATTTTCGTAGCTCGTAGCTCGTAGCTCGTAGCTCGTAGCTCGTAGCTCGTAGCTCGTAGCTCGTAGCTCGTAGCTCGTAGCTCGTAGCTCGTAGCTCGTAGCTCGTAGCTCACTCAGCGTAGGTACAAAACCCCTGCGGCCCCAGGTTCACCGTGGTAGAGCACTCCCACTCAATACGCTGCATGCCCCCTTCCACCGGCCAGGTGGTTAGCTGATGGCCATCCAGACGGCCCGCCAGCTCCAGTTTCAACATGCCACCATCCAGTAGATACGCCCGCTTTATGCGTTTGCCGGTCACCTGCTCCTGGGCCACCCCCATATCCGTCAGGCTGTCTGGCCAGGTGCCACCGGACAGATAGTATTCCGTCATATGCATGCGCAAGGCATTGACCGTGCTGAAGGTCTGGGCCAGTTCGGAACGATCCCGGCTGCTGCTGAATAACTCCCAGGTTTTCGGGTCAATCCCAGGCGGCGGCGCATCCCTGGGTTCACTGGGTGATGCCGGGGTTTCAGGAATGGCGACACGCCGGGCAAGGGCATCGATGTCCCCTTCGTAGCGGGCGCGCAGGGAGCAGCGACTGCCCGTCCAGCGTTGCCCCTGCAGGGACGGCGTCTCGCTTTG
The DNA here is from genome assembly GCF_001634945.1 of Alcanivorax sp. HI0044. Lineage (NCBI taxonomy): Bacteria > Pseudomonadati > Pseudomonadota > Gammaproteobacteria > Oceanospirillales > Alcanivoracaceae > Alcanivorax > Alcanivorax sp. HI0044. The sequence continues at coordinate 23,590 of NZ_LWEZ01001571.1, read as the reverse complement.
CAGCTGGCTCAGGTAAGCGTCCCGGAGCAATGATTCCGGCCTGTCCTGTTTCTTGTAGGCCTGCTGGCGCTGCCGATATTCATCGGTGGCCGCGATCACACTGAGCAGGCTGACGTGAAGCTCTTCAGTCATCAACTGTAGGGCACGACCACAGACTTGCTGCTCGGTTTCTCCCTGCCCGGCCCGTTCCACCTTGGCCAGGGCCAGTGACATGGCCATGACCGGCGCCCCCAGCACCAGTAACATAGCCGCAATAACAATACGCATCCCTTCCCCCCTTTGCTTCCCTTACAAACCTGTCTAGCAAGACCAAGCAACCCCGAAGCAGCACCAGCATGGCGACGCGCTATTTTTGTTTTTAGCGTCCGCCGTCATGCGTCTGGCATCCAGCGTTTCTATTTCTGGCTCAACTCCACCACCGCCTCAATAAAGACCCTGGCGTGCTCCGGATCCACCTGCGGTGTAATACCATGCCCCAGATTAAAAATATGCCCGGGATGATCACCAAAATCATCGAGGATACGTTTTACTTCAGCCCGGATCGCCTCAGGCGACGCGTAAAGCACGGCCGGATCCATGTTGCCCTGCAGGGCGACCTTGTCCCCCACGCGCCGACGCGCGTCTCCAATATTGATAGTCCAGTCCAGCCCCAGTGCATCACAGCCGGTGGCCGCCATGGATTCGAGCCACAAGCCGCCGTTCTTGGTAAACAGGATAACGGGCACCTTCCGGCCCTCGTTGTCACGGATCAGGCCGTCCACAATCTGCTGCATGTAACGCAGGGAGAATTCTTTATAGGCTTCTGCCGACAGCGCTCCGCCCCAGGTATCAAAAATCTGTACAACCTGGGCGCCATGACGAATTTGCGCGTTCAGGTAAGACGTCACTGACTGGGCCAGCTTGTTCAGCAGGGCATGGGCCACGTCAGGCTGACTGTAGACCATGGCCTTGAGATGGCGGAAATCCTTGCTGGAGCCGCCTTCCACCATGTAGGTGGCCAGCGTCCAGGGGCTACCGGAAAAGCCGATCAGAGGAACGCGGCCGTTCAGGGCTCCACGAATGGTGCTCACCGCCTTCATCACGTAACCCAGATCGGTTTCCGCATCGGGAATCGGCAAGGCGGCCACATCCGCCTCAGTGCGCACCACCTTCCTGAATTTCGGCCCTTCCCCGGTTTCGAAGTACAAACCCAGCCCCATGGCATCGGGGATGGTCAGGATGTCGGAGAACAGGATCGCCGCGTCCAGCGGGTAACGCTCCAGCGGCTGCAGCGTCACTTCACAGGCCAGATCCGCATTCCTGCACAGATCCATGAAGGACCCGGCATGTTCACGGGCAGCCCGGTATTCCGGCAGATAGCGACCCGCCTGGCGCATCATCCAGATGGGGGTGCGGTCTACCGACTCACGGTTCAAGGCACGGAGGAAGCGATCGTTTTGCAGGGGAGCGAAAGTCATTGTCAGTCCTAAATCCTGGCGGGACGCCCTATGCCTGAGGCCGGACGCTCAACCCGCTTCTGATAGCATTGCGGCTCCGCAAAGAGTCTCTGCGGAGCCGCAACATTTCTGGCACTACTGTTTTAAAGCGTCTGACGTCAGGCGTCCAGCCTTAGGCGTGATTAAACATCCAGGTAATCAAGGATCCCTTTGGCCGCTTCACGGCCTTCCCAGATGGCCGTCACCACCAAGTCGGAACCACGCACCATGTCACCACCGGCAAAGATCTTCTCATTGCTGGTCTGGAACGGGAATGCCTGCTCCTCGATCGCCATAACGCGGCCGGAATCATCGGTGTTGATGCTCTTCGCATCAAACCAGTCCGCCGGGCTGGGGCGGAAGCCGAACGCCACGATCACCGCATCCGCCGGCAGAATTTCTTCACTGCCCGGGATCGGCTCAGGGCGGCGGCGACCATTGTTATCCGCCTCACCCAGCCGGGTTTCCACTACCTTGACGCCAACAACCTTGCCATCTTCACCCACCACTTCAATGGGCTGACGATTGAACAGGAATTGCACGCCCTCTTCCTTGGCATTGGCCACTTCCTTGCGCGAACCCGGCATGTTTTCTTCATCACGACGGTAGGCACAGCTGACACTTTCCGCCTGCTGGCGGATAGAGGTGCGGTTGCAGTCCATGGCGGTATCACCACCACCCAGCACCACCACACGCTTGCCCTGCATATTGATGAAGTCGGCTTCGTCTTTTTCAAAGCCCAGGTTACGGTTGGCATTGGAAATCAGGAACGGCAGCGCTTCAAACACGCCGTCCAGCTCTTCACCCGGGAAGCCGCCTTTCATGTAGGTATAAGTACCCATACCCATGAAGACCGCATCGTATTCGTCGAGCAGCTCATCGATGGTGATATCCTTGCCCACTTCTACGCCCAGGCGGAATTCCACACCCATGCCTTCAAACACTTCACGGCGCTTGGCCATGACCGGTTTTTCCAGCTTGAACTCGGGAATGCCGAAGGTGAGCAGGCCGCCAATTTCTTCATAGCGGTCGAACACTACCGGCTTCACACCGCTACGTACCAGCACATCAGCACAGCCAATGCCGGCAGGGCCTGCACCGATCACCGCCACTTTCTTGTCGGTCCACACCACCTTGGACATGTCTGGGCGCCAGCCCATGGCCAGCGCCGTATCGGTGATGTACTTCTCGGTGGCACCAATGGTCACTGCACCAAAACCGTCGTTCAGGGTACAAGCCCCTTCACACAGACGATCCTGAGGACATACCCGGCCACAGACTTCCGGCAGGGAGTTGGTCTGGTGACTCAGCTCCACCGCTTCCAACAGGTTGCCTTCGCTGATCAGCTTCAACCAGTTGGGAATGTAGTTATGGACCGGACACTTCCATTCACAGTACGGGTTACCGCAATGCAGGCAGCGGTGTGCCTGATGCTCTACTTCCCGGGTTTCAAACGGGTAGTAAATTTCTTCGTACTTGTGTTTGCGGTCTTCAATGTCCTTTTTCTTCGGATCGTGCCGGGGCACGTCGAGAAACTGGAAATTATTGCTCAAACGTTCAGCCATGGTATCCCCCGTTATGCCGGATTGGCGCGCGTGCTCTGCAGCAGGTTTTCCAGGCTTGCGGCCTTGGGCTTAACCAGCCAGAACTTGCGGCTCATGGCATCAAAGTTGTCCAGAATGTACTGGCCCCATTCGCTACCAGTCTCTTCCACGTAATCTGCGATTACGCCGCGCAGGTGACTGCGGTGAGACTCGGTGGCTTCGGAACTGATGCGATGCAATTCGATCAGCTCCGGGTTGATGCGGTCGAAGAAATCATTGTCTTCGTCCAGAACGAAGGCGAAACCGCCGGTCATGCCCGCACCAAAGTTGTGGCCAGTGCGGCCCAGCACGGTGATGGAGCCACCGGTCATGTATTCGCAGCAGTGATCGCCAGCGCCTTCCACGATGGCGTGTGCCCCGGAGTTACGCACCCCGAAACGCTCGCCCGCGGTGCCGGCAGCGTACAGCTTGCCGCCGGTGGCACCGTAGAGGCAGGTATTGCCGATGATGGCGGTTTCCTGGCTCTTGAACGGGCTGCCATTGGGCGGACGAATCACCAGCTTGCCGCCGGCCATGCCTTTGCCCACGTAGTCGTTGGCGTCGCCTTCAATATACATATGCAGGCCGCCGGCGTTGAACACACCGAAGCTCTGCCCGGCGGTACCGGTAAAGCGAACCTTGATCGGCGCGGTCTCCATGCCCAGATTGCCGTGCTGCTTGGCAATCTCACCGGACACACGGGCGCCCACGGAGCGATCACAGTTGGTGATCTCGTAATGGAACGAGCCACCAGATTTACTCTCGATGGCGGTGCCCATGTCAGCCACCATCTTCTGGCTCAGCACAGCCTTGTCGAACGGCTCGTTGCGGGTCACCTGACAATGGGTGGGCTTGTCTGCCGGCACCAGGTCATTGCGCAGAATCGGGGTCAGGTCCAGCTTGCCCTGGCGCGCGGTTTCGCCTTCCAGCACTTTCAGCAGGTCGGTACGGCCGATCAGCTCGGGGATGCTCTTCACACCCAGCAGCGCCAGCAATTCACGCACTTCCTGAGCCACAAAGGTGAAGTAGTTGATCAGCAGTTCCGGCGCACCAATGAAGTGCTCCTTGCGCAGATCTTCACGCTGGGTAGCCACACCGGTAGCGCAGTTGTTCAGGTGACAGATCCGCAGGTACTTACAGCCCAGCACGATCATCGGCACGGTACCGAAACCGAAGGACTCGGCCCCCAGAATCGCCGCCTTGATCACGTCCAGGCCGGTCTTCAGACCGCCGTCTGTCTGCAGGCGAATCTTGTCGCGCAGGTCGTTACCCCGCAGCGCCTGATGCGCTTCCGCCAGGCCCAGCTCCCAGGGGGAACCGGCGTAGCGGATGGAGGTCAGCGGGCTCGCCGCGGTGCCACCGTCGTAACCGGAAATAGTGATCAGATCCGCGTAGGCTTTCGCGACACCGGACGCCACCGTACCGACACCGGGTTCGGACACCAGCTTCACAGACACCTGCGCATCCGGGTTGACCTGCTTGAGATCAAAGATCAGCTGGGACAGATCCTCAATGGAGTAGATGTCATGGTGCGGCGGCGGTGAAATCAGAGTAACACCGGGCACGGAATGGCGCAGGCGCGCAATCAGCGCATTCACCTTGCCACCGGGCAGCTGGCCACCTTCACCGGGCTTGGCGCCCTGAGCCACCTTGATCTGCAGCACTTCGGCGTTGACCAGATAATGCGGGGTCACACCGAAACGGCCAGAGGCGATCTGCTTGATCTTGGACACACGCTCGGTGCCATAACGGGCCGGGTCTTCCCCGCCCTCGCCTGAATTGGAACGGCCACCCAGACGGTTCATTGCCGTGGCAATGGCTTCGTGGGCTTCCGGGCTCAACGCCCCCAGAGACATACCAGCGGAATCGAAGCGCAGCAGGATATTTTCCAGCGGCTCCACTTGATCCACGTCGATGGCGTCCACGTCATCGCGCAGGGCAAACAGATCACGCAGGGTCGCCACCGGACGCTTGTTAACCAGCTCGGCGTACTCTTTGTACGCGTCGTAGTCGCTGTCCTGGGTGGCGCGGTGCAGGGCGTAGATCACGTCCGGATTGAAGGCGTGATATTCCTTGCCGTGGATATACTTGAGGATGCCGCCCGCATCGATGGGCTTGCGTTGCTTCCAGGCATCCTTGGCCAGGTTTTGCTGGTCTTCCTGGAAATCCTCGAAGCCCGCACCTTGAATCCGGCTGGGAACACCTCGGAAACACAACTCTACCACTTCGCTGTTGATGCCGATGGCTTCAAACAGCTGGGCACCCCGGTAGGAGGTAATGGTGGAGATCCCCATCTTGGAGAGAATCTTCATCAGGCCCTTGTTGATGCCTTTACGGAAGTTCTTTTGCAGCTCCACCGCATCGCCCAGCAATTCGCCGGAACGCACCATGTCAGCGATCACGTCATAGGCCAGATACGGATACACTGCGGTGGCACCGAAACCGAACAGCACAGCAAAGTGATGGGAATCACGCACCGTGGCGGTTTCCACGATGATGTTGGCGTCGGAGCGCAGACCTTGTTCGGTCAGGTAATGATGCACCGCCCCCGTAGCCATCAAGGCATGGATGGTGAGCTTGTCCTGGGCAATGCCATGGTCACTCAGCACCAAAATCACATTGCCATCGCGTACCGCCGTTTCCGCTTGCTGACACAGATCCAGCACCGCCTGCTTGAGGCCGATCTCGGCGTCATAGTGCAGGCTCAGCTTGGCCGTCTGATAACCCGGACGCTCGATGTTGATCAGGTTGGTGAACTTGGAGTGCGACAGCACCGGGGTAGAAAGAATCGCCCGGTCGGCATGGTCCGCAGTCTCTTCGAACACATTACGCTCGGCGCCCACACAGGTTTCCAGGCTCATTACGATGGCTTCGCGCAGCGGATCGATGGGCGGGTTGGTGACCTGGGCAAACTGCTGGCGGAAGTAGTCGAACAGGGAACGCTCGCGACGGGAGAGTACCGCCATAGGCGTATCATCGCCCATGGAGCCGGTGGCTTCCTGGCCGGATTCTGCCAACGGGCGCAGCACCTGATCACGCTCTTCAAAGCTGATCTGGAAGAATTTCTGGTAGCTGAGCAGATCCTGCGGGTCCACCTCATCGGTACGCCCCACTTCGTGGTCGTAGTCCGCTTCGATGCGCAGCGCGTTGCTTTTCAGCCAGTCACGGTAGGGGTGACGCACTTTCAGACGGTTATCGATGTCCTTGGTGTGCAGCACCTCGCCGGTTTCGGTGTCGATAGCCAGAATCTGGCCTGGCCCAACACGGCCCTTGGCCACCACGTCTTCCGGCTTGTAGCTGTAAACGCCGATTTCCGAGGCCAGGGTAATAAAGCCATTCTTGGTAACCACCCAGCGGGCCGGGCGCAGACCGTTGCGGTCGAGCATACAGACAGCGTAACGGCCGTCCGTCATTACCAGGCCGGCAGGGCCATCCCAGGGCTCCATGTGCATGGAGTTATATTCGTAGAAGGCACGCAGATCCGCATCCATGGTTTCCACGTTCTGCCAGGCAGGCGGAATCATCATGCGCACGGCACGGAACAGGTCCATGCCCCCGGCCAGCAGAATTTCCAGCATGTTATCCATGCTGGAAGAATCCGAACCGGTGCGGTTAACCAGCGGGCTCAGTTCTTCCAGGCCCGGCAGCAACTCATTCTCGAACTTGTTTTCCCGAGCCAGTGCCCAGTTCCGGTTACCCTGCACGGTGTTAATCTCACCGTTATGGGCCAGGTAACGGAACGGCTGGGCCAGCGGCCACTGGGGCAGCGTGTTGGTGGAAAAGCGCTGGTGGAAAACGACAATCGCCGTTTCCATGGCGCTGTCGCCCAAGTCCGGGAAAAACACCGGCAGATCCACCGGCATCATCAGGCCTTTGTAAGACATGACAGAGGCGGACAGGGAACAGATATAGAAGTAGCCGTCGTTCTCGATGGCTTTTTCCGCATGGCGACGGGCAAAGAACAACCGACGGTTCAGCTCCTGCTCGGAGTTGCCGTCTGCCGCCACCATCACCTGCCAGAACCCCGGCAGGGACGCACGCGCCAGATCACCCAGGCAGGCCGGATCGGTAGGCACTTCGCGCCAGCCGAGCACGGCAACACCCTGGGCTTCCAGGGCCGCATTGATTGCGCTCTTCTGCTGCTCGGACTGATCCGCGTCCGGGTGGGTAAATACCATCCCCACACCGTAATTGTCCGGCAACGTAATGGATTGCTCTTCCGCGACCTTGCGGAAGAAAGAATCGGGTTTCTTAAGCAACAGACCGCAGCCATCACCGGTTTTTCCGTCGGCATTAATGCCGCCCCGGTGTGTCATGCACGTAAGTGCTTCAATAGCAGTTTGCAGAAGCTCGTGGCTGGCCTGGCCCTCCATATGGGCGATCAGACCAAAACCACAGTTGTCCCGGAATTCTCCGGGCTCAGTGAGCCCCCGCACCAGCGTTGAGTTCTGCTGCATGAAAACCTTTCCTCTTGAAATTCAGAGACTTACAGAAGGCAAATGGCGTCAAGAAAACGGTGACGGCAAAAAAGGGATATGCATTCTACACATTGCGCGCTTGGGCGACAAATTGAACAGTCACCCAAGGCGCTTTTTTATGCTTAAAGTTCGCCGCGAACATCGCCCATCTTGCGAGGAAAAGGCCCCGCTGAGCGTAACTTTGCTGGCAACGTCGACTTTGCATCAAGCGCTGCCTGACGGCTGGAATAGTCCCCGGCGAGCACCAGAAACACGGTTTTTCCATTCCGTTTGGCCGGATAATAGGCCCCCTTACGATCCAGCTGGTCCAGCACCGCACGGGCATTCGCTTCCTGGCTGGTGGCGGTAATCTGCAAAAACCAGCGATTGTCATCCAGCGCCGCGAGCCAGGCCGCCTGATTATACCCCGAGGTTTCGGCTGGTGCTTTTTCTTGCTCCGATTGCGAAGCGGCTTTGCTCTCCACCTTTTCTGGCTTTACTGACGCAGATTCATCCGGCTTGTCAGGTGCCGGCGCCACCGCCACTTCCTGTTGAGCCTGAGCTGGAGAAGATTGCATAACCGGATCAGTCACTGGCGCCAGCTGTACATTGCTGTTCGGCGCAGCCTCAGCCTTGCTTTCTTCGTCTTCCGGCTCCGCCCCGATATCCTCAAGACGCGCCACCGGCTCCATGGTCGGCTTCAGCGGTGTAACCCCGGGCTCCCGGGGCGCAACCTCTTGCTGTTTCGACGGCACCGACTCCGGCACAGGCAAAGCCAACTGGCGGGAATCCTGCGCCGCATCCTCATCATCGCCGCCAGAAAGCACTGACCACAAGAGGATCACCACCAACAACAGCCCCACAACAGCAGCCCCGTGACGCCAGGGAGCAGTGGCACGGGACGCTGGCGCCGTATCAGCCGGCGGCACAGGCGCTTCGGCATCAACATGATTATCGTCATCTTCATCATCGCTGGAGCGCGCGGAAAAGCCCGGCATATCACTCATGCCGTCATCGGTCTCGCCCGCTTCAGCGGCGCTGTCCTGGCTGTGCGTGGCCGCCCCTACCGGCACCGCCGCAGCGGACCCCCGGGTACCCTGCAACAGCCCCAGCAGAGCACCCGGCAACCCCTCACTACCGTGCGCCAGCCGCTCTGATTCGTCCTCATCCAGCTCCTCGCCAGCAACAAACCAGGCAAAATCCTGCACATCATCCGCATTCAATGTTGGCAGATCCAGCACGTCATCCACGGTAAAGTCCACGGACTTGAGCGCTTCGACGGTGCCCGGCAGCCCCCCGAACAGGTAGCACAACCGCGCGCCCAGTTTCTGCTTGAGGGCCGCCATGGTGGCCAGCGCATCCGCTCTCACGTCTTCACTGTTATCCACCACCACCACCAGGCGACCATCACTCAGGGTGTCACGCAGCATTTGCGGCAGGTCAGCGCGGTCAATATCGAAATGACGCAGCAACGCGTCGACCACCACATTGGCATCATGGGGCTCACTGCCATCGATGCGAACCACTTCCATGTCGGCCAGCAGCGCCATCACTGCCTGCCCGAGCAGAGTAGACACACCGCTGCCCGTGTCGCCTTCTATAGCCACTACCGAGCCCAGCCCGGCATGGGCAGTCATGGCATCCAGGAAATCCCCTCGCGAGGCCCCGCTATAGAAACGTTCGTCATCATGCTCCACAAAAAGCCTCCAGCGTTTTTTGCAATGCCACTTCATCATAGTCGGCCGTTACCACAGCCTTACCCAGCGCGCGCAACAGCACAAGGCGTAACTGGCCGTTATGAACCTTCTTGTCCATGGCCATTAGATCGACAAATTGTTCCGGCGTCATATCTTTAGGGGCCGCCACAGGCAGCCCCCAAGTGGACAGCAACGCCACCACGCCCGGCTCCAGATCATCCGGCACCCAGCCAAGCTCAGCCGACATCCTGATCGCCATCAACATGCCCACGGCTACCGCCTCGCCATGCAACCACTGACTGTAGCCCGTAGCCGTCTCGATCGCGTGCCCGAAGGTATGCCCCAGATTCAACAGGGCACGATTGCCCTGCTCGGTTTCATCGTCCGCCACCACCTGCGCCTTGTTTTCGCAGCTACGGAAGATGGCCTCGGAGATGACCGACTCTTCTCTGGACAACAGCTTGCTGTTATTGGTTTCCAGCCACTGGTAGAAATCCGGATCACGGATCAGGCCATATTTGACGACTTCCGCGTAACCGGCAGCCAGCTCCCGCTCCGGCAGAGTACCGAGAACGTCGGTATCGATCAGCACAAGTCTCGGCTGATGAAAGGCCCCGATCATGTTCTTGCCACGGGGGTGATTTACCGCCGTCTTGCCCCCCACGGACGAGTCCACCTGTGCCAGCAGCGTGGTCGGCACCTGAATAAAATCCACACCACGCTGATAGCAGGCCGCCGCAAAGCCCACCATGTCACCAACCACACCGCCTCCCAGCGCGATCAACGTAGTCGTGCGCGAATGACGTTTAGCCATCAAGGCATCGAAAAGGGTTTCCAGGGTGTCCAGGGTCTTGTATTTCTCACCGTCAGGGAGAATCAACGTATCGCACTGGATCGCGGAGAACTGCGCCTCCAGCGCCGCCAGATACAGCGGGGCGATGGTTTCATTGGTGACAATCATCACCTGATTACCGCGTACCTGCTCGGCCAGGGGGAAAGACGACAGCAAACCGGCCCCGATATGAATAGGGTAACTCCGCTCGGCCAAGGCCACCTGAAGTGTGCGCATTACAGCTCCCACAAACGATAATTCAGCAAAACAGACCAGAGATCAGCCCGGCAATTGCCTGCATTATCCTTGTGGGTGAGAGTCCAAACAAGCGAGCACGTCGTCGGCGACTTTTTTCAGGTTGCCCGATGCGGTCGAGACAACATGGTGAGCCACCTGCCGGTAGAGCGGATCGCGCTCAGCGAACAGGGCATCAAGCCGCGCCCTGGGGTCTGCCGTTTGCAGCAGCGGGCGGCCTTTGTCATTGCGGGTGCGCGCCAGCTGAACCTCTACCGGCGTCCACAGGTAGACCACACAACCGCGCTCATGGAGAAAGGTACGATTTTCCGGGGTCACCACAACCCCACCCCCGGTCGCCAGCACGATGCCGGACTCCCGGGTCAATTCGTCGATAACATCCTGCTCTCGCCGCCGGAAGCCCGCCTCGCCTTCCATATCGAAGATCCAGGGGATGTCCGCACCGGTCTTCTCCTCAATGACACGATCAGAGTCGAAAAACGGGCGATCCAGCAGCTGGGCAAGATGCCGGCCCAGGGTGCTTTTACCTGCACCCATGGGCCCGACAAGAATCAAAGGAACAACAGAATTAGTCTTGATCACCGATTAGCCAAAGCATCCTTCATCAACCGTGGCGTAATAAAGATCAGCAGCTCCTGCTTGTTATCACGCTTTACGGTATTTCTGAACAAGTTACCAATCCACGGCAAGTCACCCAGGAAAGGCGTCTTGGTCACGGAATTGATCTTCTCCTGCTGGAAGATACCACCGAGCACCACCGTCTCGCCATCATTGACCAGCACGGAGGTTTCTACCCGGTTGGTATTGATCGCCGCAGAGCCGTCGGAACTGAAGGAGTCGTTGTTGACTTTCAGCGTCATGATGATATTGCCATCCGGCGTGATATGCGGAGTTACCTCCAGGCGCAGCTCCGCTTCCACGAAGTCGATGGAAGTGGCACCGGAGGACGTGGCCACCTCAAAAGGCACTTGCTGACCAGAGGCAATCACCGCCGGCTGCTGATCCGCTGTCAACACCTTCGGAGTCGCCACCAATTCACCATGGCCTTCAGCCTCTAGCGCAGACAGCTCAAGCTCAATAAGGCCAGAGGTCAAGGAAGTAAAGCCAACAGCAAAACGGGAAGCACTTGCAGAATCTACACCCAAGTCAACCAATAAATCATCGGAGTTATCAGCACCAGGAATAATAAAATCCTGATCAATTTCGCCTGTAGTCGGGTCGATTTCGGTTTCCAGGTTAGTCCCATGCAAGTCCCTAATGGACTGCAAACGACCGGAAAACAGAGCGGACTCGCCATCATTGATAATGGACTCATTGTCATAACCCAGGCCGCCCCAACGAACACCAAATTCATCCGAGAGATCATTCGTTGCCACAACAACCCTGGCCTCAATCAATACCTGCTGAACCGGGATATCCAGCTCAGAAATCAAATCGCGAATTTCCGCCAGCTTGGCTTGGGTATCCTGCACAATAAGGGTATTGGTACGCTGATCCACCACCACGGAACCCCGATTACTCAGCAACGAGGCAGCCTTGCCACCAGCACTGCTGATCAGGGTTTTCAGTTCACTTGCGTTAGCGTAGTTGATACTTACATACTCGGTACGTAGTGGCGCCAGCGCCTCAATTTTCTTCTGACTTTCCAGCTCAAGCTGCTCCCGGGCAGCGATCTCGTCAGCGGGCGCCACAAGCAAGACATTACCTACCTGCCTCTTATCAAGCCCCTTGGTCTTCAAAATCAGTTCCAATGCCTGATCCCAAGGCACGTTCTGCAGGCGCAGGGTAATACGACCAGAGACTGTGTCAGAAGCCACCAGATTCAAGCCGGTAAAGTCTGCGATCAACTGCAGCACGGAGCGCACTTCAATGTCCTGGAAGTTCAAAGACAGCTTCTCTCCCGTATAAGCAAAAGCCTCCTTTTTCTTGCGCTCCGCGTCAGCCTTACTAACCGGCTTTACATTAATGCTGAATTCGTTGTCGGCCTGGTACGCCAGATATTCCCAGGAGCCCGTCGGCTCAATGGTAATTTGCACACTGCCGTCCACGCTGGCCGTTTCGATCATGCGAACAGGAGTGGCAAAATCAGTCACATCCAGCTTACGCACTTGATCATTATCGACACCGGCGCCCACGAAACGAGCAATGATTTTGCCGCCTTCCTCCTGCACATCCACCGGAATCGACGACTTAGACAGCTTCACAATAACCCGGCCTTCGCCACTGGTGCCGCGTCGAAAATCCACTCCGCTGACCACCGCATCACCGGCAGTTTTTACGTCCCCAGAGGCGGACATTGCTGTGTTGGCCTCTTCATCACCCAACACCACCACAAGGTCACTACCATCAACACTGGTGGAATACCCTGTCAGGGATTCCAGGTTAAAGATCAGGCGCGTTCTGTCCTTGGCTTCGACAATGGTGACACTGCGCGCATTGCCAGCCCCCAGGTTTTGCCGTTTCCCTGACACATCGCTATCAGCATTGATCAAATCCAGCGCGATCCGTGCCGGCTTTTCGATGCTATAGCCTTTGACTTCCGGCACACCGCCCTCAAAGCGCAGACGTACCTCCATGCTATCGCCGGAAAGGGAATTGGCTTCAATGGATTGCAATGTCCCCGCCATTGCCACGGCATTAAGGACACTCAGTGCCCCTGCCGCCAGAAACCCCGCCAGACGCCGGGAAGCGCTCTTTTTTATTTTCAATGTTGCACATTTCATAACTGGATCCCCAGCGACTGTTATTCGGAAATCGAGACGTTGCTGGCGCGTTCTACCCAGCCATCCCGACCATCCGGTACGATTTCAATCAAACCAACCTTGACCTCGCTAACATCTTTCACGCGGCCAAAGTTTTTCCCCATGTAATTGCCTGGTCGCACCCTTGTCACAGCTCCAGAAGGGTCTGCAATCAAAGCCTGGACCGGCTCGCCTGGCTTGGTGATCGTGCCAACCATGCGTAACGCATCCAGCGAAAAACGCTCCAGATATTCTTTTGGCCGAGCCAGATCCGGCTCGACATTTACGCCCTCGCGCACCAGAAGCAACTCCTGATCCTTGGGCGGACTAAACGGCGACCGCAACTGCTGCGCTGAATACGCATAGGTCGCGATCGGTTTAAACTCCGGCGGCGGCTCAATACGCCCTCGCGGCCGAGCTTTAATCTCTTCCAGCTTGGCATCCAGACCCGCCAGGTTCGCATTCGAACCGCACCCCACCAGGCCAAACATCGATACCGCCAACAGAGGCAGCAAGGCTATCTTAGAATATGCTTTCATTTTGCCCCCCTATTTCTTCTTGGCCTTGGATGGTTTGCTAGCTGCGCCGTCCTTGCTGGAATAACGGTAGGTCTTGGCAGTGATATCCATCTCAAGCAATCCAAGGGCCCTCAAGGCGTCATCCTTGGGGGGCTTGATTTCGAAATCATGCAGCGTCACGATCCTTGGCAAGGCCGCCACACCAGAGACAAAAGCGCCAAAACCGTGGTAATCACCGATCACACGAATATCAATCGGCAACTCGGCATAGAATTCTTTTTCTGCCTCTTTCTTCAGTGCAATGGTTTCGAACTCGAGCCCACTCCCCAAACCTGTATGCGTAATATCCTCAAGCAAGCCGGGCACTTCGGTGTCCTTGGGCAACTGCTTTAGAAGCGCACCGAAGGTCTGCTCCATTTCCGCAAGCTGGGCACGAAACTGATCCAGGTTATGCGCTTCAAACGCTTTCTTCTCATAACTTTTCAGCAACGACGATTCTTCACGTTGCTGCTGATCGAGAAGCTTATTCGCATCCTGAATAACAAAGAAGTATCCCAGCGCCAGTACAGCGACCAAAACGAGTAACGCGGCACCGACTTTGACCGGTGTTGGCCACCCCCCCACATTTTCGAAGTCCAGACTGTTAAGCTCGTCCATCAACTCCCGTAAATCGAGATTTTTCAGCTCAGAGGCGTTCATTTTTGTTCTCCCTCTTTCTTGCTGTTCGGCGAGGACTGCTTCACGGTCAAGGTAAACTTATTCGCTTGGGAGCCATCCTCCAGCGCAGTCACATTCTGCAAATTGGCCTCACCAAACCACGGGGAGCCATCGAAATTACGCATCAACCGGGAGATGCGATTGTTACTTTCCGCCACCCCGGCAATGCTGTATACGTCCCCGATGCGCTTGACCTGAGAATAGAACACGCCATCAGGCAGGGTTCGCACCAATTCATCAAAGACATACACAATAGTTGGGCGATTTCCCTGAAGATTCTGAATAACCTCCATTCGTGCAACCAACTCATCCCGACGGGCTTGCAGCTCTTTAATTTCCTTGATCTTTTCGTTCAGCTCAGCGGTTTTGCTCTGGATATGACTATTGCGCGCACGCTGGTCCGCTATTTGCTGATCAACCACACTTTTCCAGCCGAAGAACAGTAAAGCCCCCACCACCGCTGCTACCACCAGCAGAACGATGAACTCCTGCTGCTGTCGCTTGCGGCGCTCTTCGCGCCAGGGCAACAGGTTAATTGTTGTTGTCATTGGTCAAAGCTCCTCAATGCCAGGCCGCAGGCAATCATCAATGCCGGGGCATCATTGGCAATGGCAGAGGCACTCACCTTGTTTGCCAGCGCCATGTCACTGAACGGATTGGCCACAGAACAGCCCGCCCCCACTTTCTCCTGAATCAGATCACCCAGATCGGCGATCGAGGCAGAGCCACCTGCCAGCAGGATGTAATCCACTTCATTGAACTGGGTGGAGCCATAGAAAAACTGCAGGGAACGATTCACCTGCTGAACGATGGCGTCCTTGAACGGCTGCAGCACTTCGCTTTCATAATCATCGGGGAGCTCGCCGGTTTTCTTGGCAAGGCCAGCCTCTTCCATGGAAATACCGTAGCGGCGCTGGATTTCCTCGGTAAGCTGCTTGCCACCAAAGAGCTGTTCACGGGTATAAACACTGCGCCCCTGATGGAACACGTTCAACGTGGTCATGGTGGCGCCGATATCAAATACCGCCACGGTTTCCAGCTCATCCGAGTTCGGCAAACCGGCCTGGATCAACTGGAAAGCACGCTCCATGGCGTACGCTTCCACATCCACCGCTTTCGGTTGCAGGCCACCGATTTCCAGTGCATCAGTGCGCATCTCCACGTTTTCGGTACGTGAAGCCGCAACCAGCACCTCTACCCGCTCATCGTTATTTTCCACCGGCCCCACGACCTGAAAGTCCATGCGAACTTCATCCATGGGATAAGGGATATACTGGTCGGCCTCGGACTTGAGCTGCAATTCCAATGCATCCTCGTCCAGATCCGCATCCATTTCGATGAGTTTGGTGATCACCGCGGAACCGGACACCGCCACCGCCGCGGTTTTCACCCCGGGGCGCGCACGGCTGACCAGGCGGGCAATGGCATCGCCCACACCTTCCACGTCGCTGATGTTTTTCTCGACAACCGCATTGGCCGGCAGAGGTTCAACCCCATAGCTCTCGACCTTGTAGCGGCCCCCTGATTTGGACAGTTCCAGCAGCTTGACCGCCGTGGAGCTGATGTCGATCCCCAGTAGTGTCTGGGCCTTTTTTCTGAGGAAAGGCAGCACTGTCGTCGTCCCGTCTGGTTATTATTGAAGTGTTTTTTCTTGCTAAAGATACACTTACACGTTTTTTATGTCGAATTACTTTAGGAGTTAGTAATAGCAGAACAGATATTAGATCACAACAAGCATTCCACCATATAATGACCCACTTCACGGGCCGGCTAGGCCTTTCTACCGATCCCAGCCAGTAGTTGCCGAAAACATGCGTTTACCCTCCTGGATCCGATACCTGCTGTTACTCCTTATTGCCGGCGCCGGCGGGGGCCTGACGGCGCTCGCCGCCTGCTACCTCTATCTGGCTCCCCAGCTACCCCCGGCAAGCCAGATTCGCGAGGTGGAATACCAGATCCCCCTGCGCATCTACAGTCGCGACATGAAGCTGATCGCAGAATACGGGGAGAAACGCCGTCAGCCAGTGACTTACGACGAACTGCCGGAACCGCTGATCCAGGCGGTACTGGCGGCGGAAGACGAACGCTTCTTTCGCCACAACGGCGTAGACCTGAAAGGCCTGCTGCGCGCCTTTGTGGAATTGGCCCGTTACCGGGAAATCCGCTCCGGGGGCTCTACCATCACCATGCAGGTCGCCCGCAACTTCTTCCTGGACCGGGAGCAGCGCTTTCTGCGCAAATTCAACGAAATCGTGCTCGCCATCCAGATCGAACGGGTCCTCAGCAAGGAAGAAATCCTTGAGCTTTATCTAAACAAGATTTACCTGGGGCACCGGGCCTACGGCGCCGAAGCGGCTTCCCAGGTTTATTACGGCAAGTCCGTGGGCGAACTCAGCCTACCCCAATGGGCCATGATTGCCGGGCTACCGAAAGCCCCTTCAGCCTATAACCCAATCACCAACCCCCAGCGCGCCCAGGTCCGACGCAACTGGATTCTGCATCGCATGGAAGAGACCGGCGCCCTCACCGCCGAGCAGCGCGAGCTCGCCCAGGCCGCCCCGGTCAGCGCCCGCTTCCATGCCGCCTCACCGGAAGTGGACGCCGCCTATCTGGGTGAAATGGCCCGCTTGCAGGCCATGGAATTGGTGGACGCCAATATCTACACCGACGGCATCCGCATCATCACCACGGTAGACAGCAAACGCCAGCAGGCTGCGGTCAACGCCCTGCGCAACGGCCTGCACAGTTATGACGAGCGCCACGGCTACCGCGGCCCACTGGCACAGCTGGACATCAGCGACGCCCCGGCCCTGCCCTCCCCCTCCGACGCGGACAGCGAAAAGCCCCCGGAAGACAGCACCGACAAACCCGTCGCTGCCGAAGAGGCTGAGCTGGAAAAGACCATCACCGGCCTGGACCCGGATGTCGCCGCCTGGGCAGAACGCATCAAGGACCAGCGCCGCATCGGTCCCCTGCAGCCAGCTATCGTTACCGCCGTGGGCGACAAGGACGCGGAAATCCTGTTCCGGGACGGCAAGCGCAGCCCGCTCGCCTGGAATGATATTCGCTGGGCCCGTCCCCAGCTCAACAACAAATACGTGGGCAAGGAGCCCACCCGGGCTGCCGACGTCCTCAGCAAAGGGGACGTCATCTACGTCCGCCCCGCCGGCAGTGGCGATGAGCGTCACTGGCGCCTGGCCCAGCTACCCAAGGCACAATCCGCCCTGATCTCGCTGGACCCATCCAGCGGCGCCATCGTGGCCCTGCAAGGGGGCTACAGTTTCTCTACCTCCAACTTCAACCGGGCCGTACAGAGCGAGCGCCAGGCCGGCTCCGTGTTCAAGCCGTTCATCTATACCTCAGCCATGGAAAACGGCTTCACCCCGGCCTCCATCATCAACGATGCCCCGGTGGTCTTTGACGACGACAAGCTGGAAACCGCCTGGCGCCCCACCGGTGCCAGCGGCAAGTTTTATGGCCCCACCCGCATGCGCGAAGCCCTGTACCGCTCGCTGAACCTGGTTTCCATCCGCATTCTTCGCCAGGTCGGCATCAGCCAGGCCATGGGCACCCTGAAGCGCTTCGGCCTGCCGGCAGACACCTTCCAGCGCGATCTGTCCCTGGCACTGGGCAGCGCCAGCGTGACCCCCATGGACATCGCCTCGGCCTACAGCATCTTCGCCAACGGCGGCTACCGGGTTACCCCCTGGAGTATCGTGCAAATCGAAAAGGACAACGGGGACGTGCTCTGGAAAGCGCCAGAGGTGGTTTTCTGCGAAAGCCCCTGCCGGCCGCCGCAAACCGATAACGCCCCCCAAGGCGGCATGACCGAAGTCGACACAGCCAATAGCGACAGCGATGACAGCACCACCCAGCCCCGCCAGCCACCGCCGGTCATGGCCCCGCGCGTAATCGACGCCCGCATTGCCTGGCTAATGAACTCCATACTGCAAGATGTGGTACGCCGTGGCACCGGCCACCAGGCCAACGGCCTGGGCCGCCGGGATCTGGCCGGCAAGACCGGGACCACCAACGATCAGGTGGACGCCTGGTTCTCCGGCTACTCGCCGGACCTGGTCGCCACTGTCTGGGTTGGCTTCGACAACCCCGCCTCTCTGGGCTGGGGTGAGTATGGCGGCAAGGCCGCCCTGCCCATCTGGATGGATTACATGGGGCCGGCACTGGAAGGCGTCCCTGACCGCCAACTGGAGCAACCTTCCGGCATCGCCACCGTGCGCATCGACCCGGACAGCGGCCTGCTGGCCCGCCCGGAGAACCCGGACGCCATCCGCGAGTATTTCATCCAAAGCCAGGTGCCCGATATGGAGCCAGCACGAGGACCGGGCGGGCACAGTGCTCCGGAGCAGATATTTTGACGCAGGAAGCATGACGCTCCATGCCTGATGCCCGATGCAAAGGCATAAAAAAACCGCCCCTCGAGGGCGGTTTTTTATGCATCAGGCATGGGACGTCCTGCGTCCGGCGTCATCACAACTCCGGAAAGATCTCGTCCAGCGAATTCAGCGGGTAGTGCGATGGGTAACCCTTACGGGCCACACCGCAATCCACCGCTGCCTTGGCCACAGCCGCAGACACCTTGCCCAGTAAACGCGGATCGTTCGGCTTGGGGATAATATAATCAGCACCAAACGTCAGCGGCTCGCCGCCGTAGGCATCCAGCACCTCCTGCGGAGGCGCGGTGCGTACCAGCTCGGCGATGGCATGTACCGCCGCGATCTTCATTTCCTCGGTGATGGACGTGGAACGCACATCCAGCGCCCCGCGGAACATGTACGGGAAACACAACACGTTGTTCACCTGATTGGGGAAATCCGAACGACCGGTCGCCACAATCGCATCCGAACGCGCCGCCTTGGCCACTTCCGGGCGAATTTCCGGGTCCGGGTTGGCCAGCGCGAAAATGATCGGCTTGGGCGCCATCTTCTTGACCATCTCCGGCGTGAGCATGTCAGGGCCAGAAACCCCGATAAACACATCGGCGTCTTCAACCGCATCATCCAGAGTGCGCTTGTCAGTATCGTTGGCCAGCGCCGCCTTGTACTGATTCAGGTCATCGCGACGGCTGTGGATTACGCCCTTGCGGTCCAGCACCAGGATATTTTCCTTGCGCGCGCCCATTTCGATCAGCAGACGCACGGACGCCACGCCGGCGGCACCGGCACCCACGCAAACGACCTTGATATCTTCGATACGCTTGTTCTGGATTTCCAGCGCGTTAATCAGGCCGGCACCCACCACAATGGCCGTACCGTGCTGGTCATCATGAAACACCGGCACTTCACACTGCTCTTTGAGGATCCGCTCGATCTCGAAACATTCCGGCGCGCGGATATCTTCCAGATTGATACCACCAAAGGTGCGATGGATACGCATCACCGTATCGATAAAGGCCTGGGAATCTTCTGCGTCCACCTCAATATCGAACACATCAATACCGGCAAACAGCTTGAACAGGATCCCCTTGCCTTCCATCACCGGCTTGGAGGCCAGCGCGCCCAGATTTCCCAGGCCGAGAATCGCGGTGCCATCGCTGATGACCGCCACCAGGTTGCCTTTGGAGGTAAAGCGGTAAGCCAGCTCCGGCTCCCGGGCGATTTCACGCACCGGCTCCGCCACACCCGGGCTATACGCCAGGCTCAGATCTCGACTGGTCGCCGCCGGCTTGGTCACCTCGACGCTGATTTTCCCTGGCCGCGGTTTGGCGTGGTATTCCAGGGCCGCCGCTTTTAAATCCTCGGACATGCTGGTCTCCGCTTCCCTAGTTGGGATATACAGTGTGTACGCAAGTACTTAACGTAAAAAGCACCCGGCAGGGTGCTTTTTACAATAGGCGCTGTGAAGACGCCGTATCAGTCCTTCTTGCTGCGCATCATGCCAAAGCGCTGCTTGAACTTGTCGATCTGGCCGCCGCTGTCGGCCTGCTTCTGCTTGCCAGTGTAGAACGGGTGACAGGCAGAACAAACGTCCAGGTCCATGGCGCCACCCTTGGTGGAACGGGACTCGATAACGTTGCCACAGCTACAGGAATAGGTCGCTGTCTGGTAATCGGGATGAATCTCTGGTTTCATTGCTAAGCTCCATTTTGTGTCGCTACCGGCCTCTACGACAGGCACCACACGGCTTGCGCCTGGGAAAAAGAAGGCGAATCATAACAGCTTGTCCCCATTCCGCAAGCGCAAAGCCGCCGCTGGCTCCAGGAAATTCCGTGTCACCGAAAAACACCCTGCAAATTGCCCTGCCCGTGCCCCTGCCCGGGTGTTTTGACTATGTTCTGCACGGCACCGTGGTACCCCCCCGGGGCAGCCGGGTCAAAGTCCCCTTCGGGCGGCGCACCCTGGTCGGCCTCGTACACGGCCACGCCCCCAGCGATTACCCGAAACTCAAGGCCGTGCAAGCGGTACTCGACGACGAACCGGTGATGCCCGACGAGCTCTACCAACTCTGCGAGCGCGCAGCCCGTTATTACCATCACCCGCTGGGCGAAGTACTCAATTACGCCCTGCCCACCCTGTTACGCCAGGGCAATGAGGCCCAGGCCAGCCTGGAAAAACGCTGGCAGATCACCGAACGCGGGCAACACGTCAGCGACGACCAAGTCAGCCGCGCCCCCCGCCAGCGGGACGCCCTGCACACCCTACGTGACCACCCGAAGGGGCTGAGCAGCGCCATGCTGGCGGCGCTGGAGGTAAGCCCACCCGCCTTGGCCAGCCTGCGCGACAAGGGCTGGGCCGAGCAAATCCAGGTAGACACCCGACCAGACGTAACCAAAGAGACCCTGGCCCAGGCCCCACTGGCAGCCAACGCCGAGCAACGCGCCGCCATTCAGGCGATTCAGGACGCTGACAGCTTCACCCCTTTCCTGCTCGACGGCATCACCGGCAGCGGCAAAACCGAAGTCTATCTGCAAGTCATGGCGCCACTGCTGGCCGCCGGCAAGCAAGTCATGGTGCTGGTGCCAGAAATCGGTCTGACCCCGCAAACCGTGCAACGCTTCAAGCAGCGCTTTGCCGTCCCGGTGGTCACCCTGCATTCCGGGCTCACCGACCGGGAACGGCTGGACAACTGGCTGGCGGCCCGGGAGGGCCAGGCGCGCATCATCATTGGCACCCGCTCCGCCATCTTTACCCCCATGCTCAATCCCGCCCTGATCATCGTGGACGAAGCCCACGATAGCTCCCTGAAACAGCAGGACGGCTTTCGCTACCACGCCCGGGATCTGGCCACCTGGCGCGCCCAGCAGCTGGGCATCCCGGTGGTTCTGGGCAGCGCCACCCCGGCCCTGGAAACCTTGCATCTGGCCCGGGAAGGCCGATTCCAGTGGCTCAGGCTGTCACAACGGGCCACCGATCAGAGCCGCCCGCCCATCGAAATCGTCGATGCCCGGCTGGCCGCTCCCGGCAACCCGCTACTGCCGCTGTCGCTGCAGGCGCTGAAACAATGCGTGGAGGCCGGCAATCAGGGACTGGTGTTCATCAACCGGCGCGGCTACGCGCCGATGATTCTCTGCCACGACTGCGGCTGGCAGGCGGAATGCAAACGCTGCGACAGCTTTCTCACCTGGCATCGCAGCGACCGCGCCCTGCGCTGTCATCACTGCGGTTACCAACAGCGCGTCCCCAGCCGCTGCCCGGACTGCGGCTCCAGCGCCATCCAGGAAGCCGGCAGCGGCACCGAAAAGCTCACTGAGCTACTGGAACAATCCCTCCCCGTGCCGGTAATCCGCATCGACCGGGATGCCACCCGGCGAAAAGGCGCCCTCGATGCACATCTGGCGCAGATCCAGAAAGGCGAACCCGCCGTCATGGTCGGCACCCAGATGCTGGCCAAGGGGCACCACTTCCCCAAACTGACACTGGTCGTGATTCTGGACATGGACGCAGGCTTTCTCAGCGCCGACTTCCGCGGCCCGGAGCAAGCCGCCCAGCTGTTATTGCAGGTGGCCGGGCGCAGCGGCCGCGAAGGCCAGGGCCGAGTCATCCTGCAAAGCCGCCACCCGGACCACCACCTGCTGCAACTGGCCGCCAGTGGCGACTATCCGCAACTGGCCACCACGTTGCTGGAAGAACGACAGATGGCCGGCCTGCCCCCCCATGGCCACCTGGCCCTGTTCCGCTGCGAAGCCATGGCCATGGGCACCGCCATGAACTTCCTGCAGCAGCTCAGCACCATTACCGTGCCGCCGGATGTCCATATTCTTGGCCCAATTCCAGCCCCCATGGAAAAACGCGCCGGCCGCTTCCGTACCCAGTTACTGCTGCAATGCGCCCAGCGCGCGCCCCTGCACCAGGCCCTGAACCTGTTACTGGAGCAGGCCCGCAAGCTCCCCGAAGGCCGCCAGTGCCGCTGGCACCTGGATGTGGATCCGATCGACATGCTGTGACAACGCCACACGTAGCACGCGACATGCACCACGCCGGAGCCCCGCATGGTGCGTGTTGCGTGAAGCGTGCTGCGAATCCTCGCCTTTTCCCGTACAATCGCCGGCCAGTCAAACGGCCCAGAGCCCTCCACAAAAGAATGTCATGAAAGAACGCCTGATATCCCTCATTGAAAGCGCCCTGGACACCCTGATCGACGACGGCACCCTGCCCGCCGACGCCAAGCGTCCGGTGCAAATCGACCGCACCAGGGACAAGAGCCACGGCGACTTTGCCACCAACATCGCGCTGATGCTGGCCAAACCCGCCGGCATGAAGCCCCGCGACCTGGCAGAAAAGCTGATTGCCGCCCTGCCCAGCGACAGCGCCGTGGCCAAGGTGGACATTGCCGGGCCCGGTTTTATCAATTTCTTCCAGGCGGACGACTGGCTCACCGGCTTGCTGGAGTCCGCCCTGGCCGACGACTTTCTCGGCATTGACCGGCCACAGCAGCCCCAGACCGTGGTGGTGGACTACTCCTCCCCCAACCTGGCCAAGGAAATGCACGTGGGCCACCTGCGCTCCACCATCATCGGCGACGCGGTGGTGCGCACCCTGGAGTTTCTCGGCCACACCGTGATCCGCCAGAACCACGTGGGCGACTGGGGCACCCAGTTCGGCATGCTGCTGGCGTATCTGGAAGAACAGAAAGCCGAAGAAGGCGAGCGCGAGCTAAGCCGCGAGCTGGCCAACCTGGAAACCTTTTACCGGGCCGCCAAACAACGCTTCGACGAATCCGACACCTTCGCCGACCGCGCCCGCGCCCTGGTGGTAAAACTGCAGTCCGGCGACGATTACTGCCTGAACCTGTGGGCAGAATTCAACCAGGTATCCCTGAGCCACTGCCAGGCCATCTACGATCGCCTCGGCGTCAGCC
>NZ_LWEZ01001570.1:0-1131 GCF_001634945.1 Alcanivorax sp. HI0044 | reverse complement strand
TATTCCAGATCACGTTGTTGAACAGCACAGTGCCACCCTGGCCGGCGCTGGCAATCTCGACACGGTTACCGGTATCGCTTACATCATCACTACCCGTCACGCTGTCGTTTTCGCTGTTATTAGCCACCACAGCCGGGGCCAACGCCCGGTCAATAACCTGATAGCTCACGGCATTGGTGCTGAACGGAGACGGTGTACCGAAATCCGTATCGCCGGCTTCGTTGGAATAGCGGAAACGGCCCGTATTGCGAACCCGGTCACCGGCGCTCAAGCCCGCATCAAGAGTGACATCGAACGTGAGGGTGCCGACACCGCCCGGCGGCAACTGCGTAACAACCGCCCGTACCCGATCCTGACAATCCGGTTCGACAGCATCCGTATCGTAGGCACAATAACGGATCAGGTTAGGGGCATTGCCCTGATTGCCATCATCGCCGTCGTCCGTGAGTGGAGTATTACCGGTAAACGTCCAGCGAGCGGAATCCGGCACATAGGTCATGCCTGCTGACACCCCATCCACGGAAACGGTGGGCAGCACATCTTCAATGACGATATCGGTGGCCGCCTGGTCCGATGGGTTACGGTAATCCAGGGTGACGGTGATCGGCCCATCCGGGGAGCGGCCTTCCCGCTGGCTCAATGACTTGACCACTTCAATCACCGGGCCATCGATGACATCCGCTTCATCCGTATTGATAGCCAGCAGGGAGTTATCCGCATCACTGCGCGCACGAACCTGCAATGACGGCTGTTGGCCCGCCACCGTTCCAGCCGACAATTCAGCTTCCACCACCAGCGAAAACGTTTCGCCGGAAATCATGTCCGGGGTCCGGCTATCCCAGCAGCCATCCGCGTCTGTCTGGGTAAACAAGGCGCCCCCCGCATCGGGTTGGCCATCGCCGTTGCCATCGGCGTAAACGGCCCAGGCATCAATGTCGCTATCCACATTGGTAATACACAACTGATACTGGTCGCGCCCATTACCGGTATTGGTCAATACATGGGAGAAATAGACCAGCCCGCCTGGCAGTGCTGGTTTGCCCTGATCACTGACCAGTTCAATGCCCGGCACGTTCTGCACCAACGTCTGCACCAGATTGGAGGTCACCCGCTGTGCTTCCGCCTGCTCCG
>NZ_LWEZ01001569.1:0-830 GCF_001634945.1 Alcanivorax sp. HI0044 | reverse complement strand
CTGCTGGCGGGCGGGTTCCCACTGCAAAAGCACGTTTTCGGTGATCAGGTGGTCCGGAATCCGGTGGCGGATTTTGGCGTGCAGGTCCGGCAGTTCACTCCAGTGCAGGCCGGGCAGCATGTGATGGGCCGTGTGGTAGCCCAGGTTCCAGGAGGGCAGGTTGTAGCGTTTCAGTTCCACATTGCGCGAAGCGTGGAAATGGTCGTCGTAGCCGGTGCCGGCGTGTTGCCCGTAGGTATTGTCCAGCAACATGAACAGCATGCTGATCATGGGAATCAGGAAGACGATAAAGGCGTTGCGCGGGTCCAGCATGAAGGCGGCGGCCAGCGGGATATTGGCGAGCACCAGCAGACGCAGGAAGCGACGGTACAGTGCCGGATGCTGGCGACCGATGCGGTGGATTTCCGGGTAGATGCGCAGGGTGTTGACCAGCACATAGCGCCAGCGTGGCATCAGGTTGCCGTCCGCCTGCTGCCAGGGGGACGGGTCGTTGTCCGGGTCCAGATAGAGCTGGTGGTGGCCGATGTTGTGGTGCAGCGTCCAGCTCAGCGGGCTGGTGCCGGTCTGCAGGTACATGACCATTTCGAACAGCCGGTTTAGCGGGCGCTTCACGAAGGTGTTTACGTGGTGGTGGTTGTGGCAGATGGCGCCACAGGAGACCTGCACCGGCAACAGGGCAAGCATGCCCAGCCAGGTGGCCAGCCCCTCGCTGAAGAAAAACAGGCCAAGCTGGATGCTGAATACCGCTAACACCAGAGCAACGGCGAGCCGGTCTGCTCTATAGCGTACTACCATGAGAATCACCCTGGGCCCGGCGGCGTCTTTGAGAG
>NZ_LWEZ01001568.1:0-1098 GCF_001634945.1 Alcanivorax sp. HI0044 | reverse complement strand
CGTCGGCCCGCCCCGTCCACCCTGGCCACTTCTGCAGGGCGATTGGCCACGGTAGCTATTCTGGTTTCAGTGCCGTCAACGTAGTGTTTACCCTGATGATACCAACAAAAGGCAACACCATGGACGCCGCCACATTGAACAAGCAGGCCATTGCCTGCGCCAAGCACTATATGGGGAAAACCGCCTGGCCAACAATCGTGCTGACGGCGGCTGTGGTGGCCGCCTTTATTGCCACTCTGGCACTGTTTGCCAATGGCACCCTGCCCGCCTGGAGCGCCTTTGTGTTGGTGGCAGCCCTAACCTACATGTCTTATACCCCATTGCACGAAGCCGCCCACGGCAATATTCACGGCCAGAATGACCGCCGCAAGTGGCTCAATGATCTGTGTGGCTATCTGGTGGCGCCCATTATTGCGATCCCCTACGCCTCGCACCGCATCGAGCATTTCACCCACCACCGCTATACCAACCAGCCGGACAAGGATCCTGACTTTATTATCAGCGGGATGCAGAAAGGACCATTAGGACTGCTGACCACCGGGCTGCGTTTCCAGTGGGTACAGAATACCTTTTTTGTGCAACACAGCTGGGGCAGTGCGTCGTTGACGGAAAAGCTGATTTATTGCGCTGAGCTGGTGGTATCACTGGGCTGGCGGGTTGCCTTTCTGGCGATGGTAGACGAGCCCGGCACCGTGGCCGTGCTCTTGCTGGGCTATTACACCGGCGGTCTATTCACCGCCTACTGGTTTGCCTATCGCCCCCATCACCCTTACAAGGTGAGCGAGCGTTATCGCAACACCAACAGCCTGATCATGCCCCGCTGGATGAAGCCACTGGAATGGTTCTGGCTGGGCCAGAACCTCCATTCCATCCATCACCTGTTTCCACGGGTGCCGTTCTACCAATACCACGCCCTGCACCGGGATATCGAACCGGTTCTACGGGCTCAGGGGACGCCGATCATCGGCATTTTTTCCCGTGAGCCGACATCTAAAGGGGAAAAGGTCTAGGGAACCTCTGAAAGCAGCAACAGCCACGTAAAGACGGCGACCCCCGGGCCATTAGCGCTTGAGGAAAGCGGACCCCAATGCAAGGTAA
>NZ_LWEZ01001567.1:0-1015 GCF_001634945.1 Alcanivorax sp. HI0044 | reverse complement strand
CCTTGTGCGCCCCTGCATAAAGAGAGGAAATCACGTGAAGTCGGTGAAGGTGGGTATTGCTGGTCTGGGCACGGTGGGTTCTGGCACCGTGAATGTACTGAAGCGTAACGCGCGGGATATTGCTCGCCGCGTGGGCTGTCCGATTGAAATTACCCATATCGGTGCCCGCCGCGACAACGCGGCCTGTGATACCAGTGATATTCGTCTTTCCCGCGATATTTTTGCGGTGGCGACAGACCCGGATATCGATATTCTGGTAGAGCTGATTGGCGGCATTGATACCGCACGTGAGCTGGTACTTACCGCCATCAAGAACGGCAAGCACGTGGTCACCGCCAACAAGGCGTTGATCGCCGAGCACGGCAACGAAATCTTCCAGGCCGCCCAGGATAATGGCGTGGACGTGGCGTTCGAAGCCTCTGTGGCTGGCGGGATTCCCATCCTCAAGTCCCTGGGTGAAGGTCTGGCCGCGAACCATGTGAACTGGCTGGCGGGCATTATCAATGGCACCGGCAACTTCATCCTCACCGAAATGGAAGAGGGTGGCCGGGCCTTTGATGACGTGTTGGCAGAAGCGCAAGCGCTGGGTTACGCGGAAGCGGACCCCACCTTCGACGTGGAAGGTATTGATGCCGCCCACAAGCTGACCATTCTGGCCTCCATTGCGTTCGGTATTCCACTGCAGTTTTCCAAGGTCTACACCGAGGGGATCAGCCGGATTACCACCGAAGACGTGGCCAGCGCCGCGCATTTCGGATACCGCATCAAACACCTGGGGATCGCCAAGGACACCGGCAACGGCATCGAACTGCGTGTGCACCCGACCCTGATTCCCAAGGAAACCATGCTGTCTGCCGTCAATGGCGTGATGAACGCCATCATGATCGATGGCGACGCGGTGGGTCCCACCATGTTCTACGGCGCCGGCGCCGGTGCCGAGCCGACGGCTTCCGCTGTCGTGGCTGACATCATTGAGCTGGGCCGCGCACTGACCGTGGACCATGACGAGCGGGTA
>NZ_LWEZ01001566.1:0-973 GCF_001634945.1 Alcanivorax sp. HI0044 | reverse complement strand
GCCGATCCCCACAAAGTGGATCCCGCGAATGCGGCGCATCTCCGGCACCGTATGAATCATGTCGTTATCGGCCATTGGCCACCTCCTCACACAGCGTGGCGGCGCGCTCAGCACTATCCGCCATCGCCTGCTCACGGGCCCGCGCGGCGATTTGCGCCAGCAGGCCACGCTCAGCAACCGGTTTCAGGGTGCCGGCAAGGCTTGCCGCACCCAGGTCCCGCTGGGGCAACAGCAACGCGGCTCCGCGCTCTGACAACCAACGGGCATTCAATGTCTGGTGGTCATCCACTGCGCTGGGCAGGGGAACAAACATGGCGGCCACGCCCGCCGCCGCCACTTCCGCCACGGTCAGCGCGCCGGCCCGACAAATCACCAGATCCGCCCAGCCGTAGGCTTCTGCCATGTCATCAATAAACTCGCTGACCTGAGCCTGCAGACCCAGCGCCTGGTAAATCGGCGCCGCTTCCGCAGTACGTCCGGCGCCGCACTGGTGGCGCACCTGTATGTCGCGCCCCAGTACCGCCAACAGCAGCTCGGGCAAATCCTGGTTCAGTACCAGCGCGCCCTGGCTACCACCCAGCACCAGCACCCGCAAGCCGCCCTGATGTTGGGCATAGCGGCGAGCAGGCTCATCCAGAGCGGTAATTTCCGGACGCACCGGGTTGCCCACCCAGCAGGCCTGCGGATTGCCAAAGGCACCCTGAAAGCCTTCCAGGGTCACCGTGGCCAGACGGGACAACAGGCGATTGGTCAGCCCGGGAACCGCATTCTGCTCATGGACCACCACCGGCACCTTGCACAGCTTGGCCGCCAGTCCGCCTGGGCCACTGGCAAAGCCGCCAAAGCCCACCGCCAGCACCGGCTGACGGGCACGAATCAACTGGCGCGCCTGTAATACAGCCCGCAGCAAATTGAAGGGGGCCGTCAGCTTGCGCTTGATGCCACCACCGCGCAGACGGGACACGGACAGCTC
>NZ_LWEZ01001565.1:0-1338 GCF_001634945.1 Alcanivorax sp. HI0044 | reverse complement strand
AAATACCGGATAAATCTCCCCGGGCTCATCAATCTGGGCCATGGAAAAAGC
This sequence comes from Alcanivorax sp. HI0044, assembly GCF_001634945.1. Classification (NCBI taxonomy): domain Bacteria; kingdom Pseudomonadati; phylum Pseudomonadota; class Gammaproteobacteria; order Oceanospirillales; family Alcanivoracaceae; genus Alcanivorax; species Alcanivorax sp. HI0044. The sequence goes on along the minus strand of NZ_LWEZ01001565.1, from coordinate 1,287 downwards.
AGACGGGTGTCGCTGCATAATGTTCTGGTAGTGGTCCCAGAGCGCCTGATGAGCCCGTGGCATGACCTCCACGTAGGAAAAGTACTGCAGCTTGGGAAGCAGTTCGTCTTCGATCAGTTTGGCGCAGGCGGGTGAGTCATCGTTCCAGTTATCACCGTCGGAGGCCTGGGCGGCATACAGGTTCCATTCGTTAACCGGATAGCGTTCCTCGATGATGTCGCGGGTTAGCTTCAGCGCGCTGGATACGATGGTGCCGCCGGTTTCCCGGGAGTAGAAAAATTCTTCTTCATTAACTTCCTTGGCGCTGGTGTGGTGTCGGATAAAGACCACCTCGGTGTGCTCGTAGTTACGCTCAAGGAACAGGTAGAGAAGCAGAAAGAAACGTTTGGCCAGGTCTTTCATGTCCTGATTCATGGAGCCGGACACATCCATGATGCAGAACATGACCGCCCGGCTGACCGGCACCGGGACTTTGACATGATGGTTGTAGCGCAGGTCCACCGTGTCCAGAAAGGGAATGCGTTCTACCCGGCGTTCCAGTCGGGCGATCTGTTCATCCAGCTCCTGCAAGCGTGCTTGCCGTTGTGGCGACTGATCCTGTTCGAGAAGCGCATCCCGTTCGGCTTTCAGGGTGCGTATTTTCTTGCGCGTGGCGGCGGTGAGGGCGCGGCGGCGCATGGAGGCCTGGCGCATGGAGCGGACGATATTGATTTTGGCGGGCATGCCCTGGCTGACGATGCCGCCGTGACGATGTTGAAAGATCTGTGCCCCTTCCAGGTGACGCTTGAGAAGATTGGGCAGCTCCAGGTCTTCAAACAGGAAATTGAGGAACTCCTGTTTGTCGATTTCGAAGGCGAACTCGTCATTGCCCTCGCCCTGATCACTGGCCTGGCCCTCACCAGACCCACCTCCGCCGCCACCGTCCGGGCGGCGAATGCGGTCTCCCTGATGAAATTCCTGGTTGCCCGGGTGGACGATGCTGCGTTGCCCGCCGGGGCCGTGATGGAAAATGGGTTCGGACAGGTCCTTGCGGGGAATGCTTATCCGCTCACCTTGCTCCATGTCCTTGATGGAACGGCGGCTGACCGCATCGTTGACGGCATCGCGAATGTGCGAACGATAGCGGCGCAGGAAGCGCTGCCGGTTAACGGTGCTTTTGCGTTTATCGTTCAGGCGACGGTCAATAATGTAGCTCATGGGCTTCCTCCGGAAGCAGCTTCAGGCGACACGCTTGACGCAACAACGTGGGTGGGACTTGGGCGTTTTTTGACGTTGTCTCCGCGATCG
>NZ_LWEZ01001564.1:0-1503 GCF_001634945.1 Alcanivorax sp. HI0044 | reverse complement strand
CAGCTCCATCAGACTGATGCCGCCGGTAAGCATAATGCTGACGATGCCCAAGCCAGAGAAGAAATTGGCCTTGCCGTTCTGCAGGAAATCGCGCAGGCCGTAGAGCAAGGGGAAGGCCAGCGCCACCACAATGGCCCACTTGGTGCCCAGCCAGTCATCCCCGGAGAGTTTGGCCAGGATCAGGGCCGGAATCACGATATTGATCAGCAGGTTGGCCAGCAAGCTTTCCTGCTTTGGTGGCATGGCGCTGGCTGGCTTGCCGTTCTGTTCCGGGATGTTGCTTTCGCTCATTCGAGATTCCGTTTGATCAGTTTATGGCAGCCGGAGGGCGTTAAAGATGCCGGTGAAGGGCTCAAAAATGCTACCCTGCGCCTTGATTCCCGTCGTCAGCCTGTCGCAGTGAGCGTCTGTGACGCATGGGAGTCACGGCAGACACATCGAGAACCTTGAGAGGATCTGGCTATTTCTTGTAACCACACAATCGACCTGCACAGTCACAGTACAGCGTCGGACGGTATTCTAAGCCCTGCAGCGCTGGTGTCGAGGGCTGCGGACTATGGCGTAACCTGTCTGGCCCTGACTGACCACGATACCCTGGCCGGGTTGCCTGAAGCCCATGAGGCTGCCCGTCAGCACGACATCAGCCTGGTGAATGGTATCGAACTGTCTGTGCGTCACGAAAACCGGGAATATCATGTGCTTGGATTGTGGCTGGATACCGGTTGTGGTCAGTTACAGGAAAGGGTCGCAGCCCAGCAGGAGGCACGGGTAAATCGTGCCCGGGAGATTGGTCGCCGTCTGGATCGCGCAGCCACACTGGCCAACAGTTATGAGCGCACCTGTGAACTGGCGGGCACCGATGCGCCTGGGCGTCCTTTGTTTGCCCGTTTTCTTGAAGAAGCGGGCAGGGTGCGCAACCACCGGCATGCCTTCAACCGCTATCTGAAGCAGGGGCAATCCGCTTTTGTGGCGACGCCCTGGTGCGCTCTGGAAGAGGCCATTGCCGATATTCATGCTGCCGGCGGCACCGCGGTACTGGCTCATCCGCAGGCCTACGGGATGACGCGCAAGAAACTGCGCCAGTTTCTTGCCCATTTCAAGGAAGCCGGCGGCGACGGCCTGGAAGTGGCCATGCCCGGGCTCTCCCCGCAACAGACCGCGTTGCTGGATGAATGCTGGCAACACTTTGATCTGCAGGTGTCCGCCGGATCGGATTTCCATTCGCCGGAGCAGAAATGGCTGGCGTTGGGGCGATTGCCGCCGGTGCCCAAAGGCGCCAGGCCGGTGTGGGAAGGGAGGCTAACCAGCTGACAATTGATAGTGGACAGTTGGCAGCTAAAACAATAGGTTGCGTCAATGTTTTGACGTTACCTGTCAATTATTAATTATCAACTACCAACTGAAGTTATGACCGACGTTATCTACATCCATCCCGAAACACCCCAGCCCCGCCTGATTAGACAGGCCGTGGACGTCATTCGTAACGGTGGGCTGATTGCCTAC
>NZ_LWEZ01001563.1:0-1803 GCF_001634945.1 Alcanivorax sp. HI0044 | reverse complement strand
GTGGGACCGGGCCGGGGATGACCTGAGCAACTACATTAGTGACCCCAACACCAAACGCGTAGCCGATGCACAGATCACCACCGACGCAGAAGGCCGCGCCCAGTGGAATCTGAACGGCGAAGACTACGATTGGGGTCGCCATCTGATTCGCATTTGTGACCGGCAAAGCGACCACTGCACCGCACAAACCGTGTACCTGGGCTGGAGCTGGGAGCAAGCCAGTGGCAGCCAGGATGCAGCCACACGGCTGTCCCTGTCCGCAGACCAGGACCGTTACGCCGTTGGCGACACGGCCCATATTCAATTACCCGCTGTCGCCAAGGGCCGCCTGCTGGTGAGCCTGGAAACCGGCTCACGGGTACTGGATCATTACTGGCTGCCCGCCAACGGTGAAGCGCAAACCTTGGATATCCCCATCACCGCCAACATGGCGCCTAATGTGTACGTGCATGTGGCGTTGCTACAGCCGCACAGCGGCCGCAACAACGACCGGCCCATTCGGCTCTATGGCCTGGTGCCGCTGTTGGTGGATGACCCGAATACCCGTCTTGCCCCGCAAGTGAGCGCCCCGGACAAGGTGAAACCGGAAGACACCTTTACCGTGAAGGTCAGTGAACAGCAGGGCAAATCGATGACCTACACCCTGGCGCTGGTGGATGAAGGCTTGCTTGGCCTGACCAACTACCAGACCCCGGATCCCCACGACAGCTTCTATCGCCGCGAAGCCCTGGGGGTGCTGACCTGGGATCTGTTCGACATGGTAGTGGGCGCCTACGGGGCAGAACTGGATCAACTGCTGGCACTGGGCGGCTCCGACGGGGCCGACGATGGCCGGGAAAAGCAGCGTCGCCGTTTCCCGCCGGTGGTGAAGTTCCTGGGGCCGTTCACCCTGGAGGCCAATGAAACCGCCAATCACGAGATTACCTTGCCGCCGTACATGGGCCAGGTGCGGGCCATGGTGGTGGCCGGTGACAACGGCGCCTATGGCAAGGCCGAACAGGACATTACCGTCACCCAGCCGCTGACGGTGCTGAGCACCTTGCCACGGGTGCTGGGGCCGGGGGAAAGCGTGTCGCTGCCGGTTACCGTGTTTGTCACCGACGACAGCCTGAAAAAAGTCACCCTGACCGTGGACGCCGATGAAGACCTGTTCGAGGTGGAGCAGGGCAAGGCCACGCTGACCTTCACTGGCCCGTCCGATCAGATTGCCATGCTGAAAATCACTGCCAAACAGCAGGTGGGTACCGGTGACATCACCGTCACCGCCAAAGGCGGCAAACATCGCGCTTCGGAAACCGTGCATCTGCCAGTGCGTGCGGCTAACCCGCCCACCACCCGCGATACCCGGAAAGTGCTGGCGCCCGGTGAAATCTGGGCGCTGGAGTCGCAGCCCCATGGCATGGCCGGCACCAACAGCAGCACCGTGGTGGTCAGTGCCTTGCCCGCCATGGGCCTGGAGCGCCGTCTGGACTACCTGCTGCGCTACCCGCATGGCTGCATCGAGCAGACCACCTCATCGGTGTTGCCGCAGCTGTACCTGAATCAACTACTGCAACTGGACGAGCAGCAAAAGCAGGAGGTCCAGGACAACGTCACCGCCGGCATTGAACGCCTGCAACGTTTCCAGCTGGCCGATGGCGGTTTCAGCTACTGGCCCGGCCTGGCCAATGCCAGTGATTGGGGCACCAGCTATGCGGGCCACTTCCTGCTGGAAGCCAAACGGCTTGGCTACGCGGTGCCGGCTGCCATGCTGGATAACTGGGCGGCCTATCAGGTTCGTCGTAGCCAGAGCCTGGGCGACCG
>NZ_LWEZ01001562.1:0-2040 GCF_001634945.1 Alcanivorax sp. HI0044 | reverse complement strand
CGTCGGAAGGGGCCGCGATAATCATGTTCGGCACGGTGCGCAGGTAGGCCAGATCAAACACGCCGCCATGGGTGGCGCCGTCCTCGCCCACCAGGCCGGCCCGGTCCAGACCGAAGGTTACATCCAGTTCCTGCAGGGCCACATCGTGGATCAGCTGATCATAGCCGCGCTGCAGGAAAGTGGAATAAATGGCTACCACCGGTTTCTGGTTTTCACAGGCCAGCCCGCCGGCCAGAGTGACCGCGTGTTGCTCACAGATGGCCACATCGTGGTAACGCTCCGGGAAGCGGCGGCTGAATTCCACCATGCCGGAGCCTTCGCACATGGCGGGCGTGATGCCCACCAGGCGTGGGTCCTGCTCGGCCATATCGCACAGCCACTGGCCGAAGATATCCTGGTACTTGGGCAGCTTGGGCTTTTGCGGGACGGCCACCTGAACCTTGGGTTTGGGTTCGATCTTGTTGATGGCGTGGTAGCCCACCGGGTCGACTTCTGCGGGCGCAAAGCCTTTGCCCTTGGTGGTATAGATGTGCAGCAGCTGCGGCCCTTCCAGGTCGCGCAGGTTGCCCAGGGTGCGTACCAGCTCATCCACATTGTGGCCGTCGATGGGGCCGATGTAGTTGAAGCCGATGGCCTCGAACAGCATGTCGGGGCTGACCATGTTCTTCATGCTTTCTTCAGTGCGGCGGATGAAATCCCAGGCCGCCGGCATGGTGGAAAGCACTTTCTTGCCACCTTCACGCAGGGCGATATAGCTCTTGCTGGCCCAGATGCGCGCAAAATAATTGGATAGCCCGCCCACATTGTGGGAAATCGACATGTTGTTGTCGTTGAGGATCACCAGCAGATTGGAGCGTGTATGTGCCGCGTGGCTCATGGCCTCAAACGCCTGACCGGCGGTCATGGCGCCGTCACCGATGATGGCCACGGCACGGCGGTCACTGCCGGCCATTTCCGCGCCCAGCGCCATGCCCAGTGCGGCGCTGATGGAAGTGGACGAGTGGCCCACGCCGAAGGTGTCGTATTCGGATTCGCTGCGCTTGGGAAAGCCGGACAGGCCGCCGGCCTGGCGGATGCTGGTCAGTGATTCGCGGCGCCCGGTGAGTATCTTGTGGGGGTAACACTGGTGGCCCACATCCCAGACCAGTTTGTCATCAGGAGTGTGATACAGGTAATGCAGGGCAACGGTCAGTTCGACCACGCCGAGGCCCGCGCCGAAATGCCCGCCACACTGGCCTACCGCATAGAGCAGATATTCGCGTAATTCATCGACCACGCGCTCCAGTTGGGATGCCGGCAGCTGCCGCAGGTCTGCAGGGCTGTTGAGGGTATCCAGCAACGGGGTGTCAGGTCGCGCCAGCGGAATTTGAGTAAACGTCTTGGGCATAGGGTCATGCAGCCTGATGAGTGCAAGGCAGAATAATGGCCTGTGGTCCGGGCGGAACGCTGTGTGAAGCAGGCGCTTTCCGCGTGGACCACTGGCACTAGTATAACTGTCCGGGGGGGCTATCGTCAGTGCTGGATCAGTGATTCCGGGTAATGATGTATTGAGCCAATTGTTGCAGGGGAAGCGCGCGTGGCCCATAGCCAGCCAGAGCCTGTTGCGCCTGCTCGCATAACTGGCGGGCGCGTTGCTGGCTTTGCTCCAGGCCGAGAAGTGCCGGGAAGGTGCTTTTTTGCAGCTTTTCATCGGAGCCGGAGGGCTTGCCCAGCTGCTCGGTGCCGCCGATGACATCGAGGATGTCGTCCTGAATCTGGAACGCCAGACCAATGGTATCGCCAAAATCGGTGAGGCTGTTGAGTAGCGCAGGATCGTTCTTTTCTGCGGCGAAATAGCCCAGCTGCAGGCTGGCGGTGATCAAGCGCCCGGTTTTCAGGTAATGCATCTCTTCCAATGCTGCCACGGTTTGTTGCTGGCCCTGGGCGAGCATGTCCTGCATCTGGCCGGCGGCCATGCCGTCCACGCCTGCCGCCTGGCACAGGTGCTGAATCAGGGCGATGCGGCTGTCACTGCGGTAGTCGCCATGACAGGCGAGCAGC
>NZ_LWEZ01001561.1:0-481 GCF_001634945.1 Alcanivorax sp. HI0044 | reverse complement strand
CACCGGGCCTTGCAAGGTTTGCCGGTGCCGTCTGCTCCGGAAAAGGATCAGCTGCTGATGATTGGCCGGCGCCATATCCGCAGCAATAATTCCTGGATGCATAACAGCCAGCGCCTGATCAAAGGTAAGGGTCGCTTCACTGCGATTGTGCACCCGCAGGATGCCCAGCGACTGGGTGTGGAAGAGGGGGCGGATGTGACCATCAGCGGCAGCGCCGGCAGCATCACGCTCCCGGCCAGTATCAGTGACGACATCATGCCCGGGGTGATCAGTGTGCCCCATGGTTGGGGCCATGACCGCGACGGCGTGCAGCTGGAAATCGCCCGCTCTACCCAGGGCTGCAGTGTGAACGATGTGATCGGCACGGAACGGGTGGAAGCGGTAACGGCCATGGCGCAGCTCAATGGCATTCCCGTCACGCTGGCCCCAGCAATCTGCCCGTGAGAGTCGCTCCGTGGCGAGCGGCGGCATGTGTTGCCGG
>NZ_LWEZ01001560.1:0-8276 GCF_001634945.1 Alcanivorax sp. HI0044 | reverse complement strand
GCCTTCCTGCACCCCCGTGTGGCCACCATGTTCTTTTACGGGTTTTCGGCGGGCATTCCGTTGCTGCTGATTTTCTCGTCGTTATCGCTATGGTTGCGCGAAGCAGGCATAGACCGCTCCACGGTGACCTACTTCAGCTGGGCGGCACTGGCCTACTCATTCAAGTTCCTCTGGGCGCCACTGATTGACCGCTTGCCGGTGCCAGCGTTGACCCGCTGGCTGGGCCGGCGGCGAGCCTGGTTACTGGTGGCACAACTGGCCGTCGCCGCCGCCATTTTCAGTATCTCCCTGGTCGACCCCACCCAGCCCGGCGCGCTAAACCTAATGGCCTTTGCGGTGGTGTTGCTCGGTTTCACCGCCGCCACCCAGGATATCGTTATCGATGCCTACCGGATTGAATCCGCCGGGGCAAAATTACAGGCGATGATGTCCTCGTCCTATATCGCCGGCTACCGAATCGGCATGCTCACCTCCGGAGCCGGCTCACTGGTACTGGCCAGCTGGCTGGGCTCCACCAGCGAGTCCTACAGCTACGCCGCCTGGCAAAGCACCTATGCCATCATGGCGCTAACCATGCTGGTCGGGGCCGTCACCACCCTGATCATTCGCGAACCGGAAAACCACCGGCCCTCCAACGCGCAGTACACCAGCCGCCAGTACCTCAAGTTCCTGACCCTGTTTGTGGCCGGTATCGCCGCCTTTGTGAGCGTCTACGTATTCACTGCCGAGTCCGCCGCCACGCTCCGTCAGACACTCACTGACGCGGTGAATAACGGAGCCTTGTCCGGTCTGGTGGTGGAAACCCTGCGTCTGGCCCTGGCGATAACGCTGGTGGCCGCCCTGATCAAGCTACTCTCCCTGACCCCGCTATATGACAAGCAGCTGGTACAGGAAAGTTATCTCGACCCGGTAAAAGATTTTTTCCAGCGCTATGGCAAACGCCTGGCATTGTTGCTGCTGGTTTTCGTGGGGTTTTATCGCGTTTCCGATATTGTGCTGGGAGTGATTTCCAACGTCTTTTTTGAAGACATGGGCTTCACCAAGAACGAGATTGCCGGCGTGGTAAAAACCTTTGGGCTATTCATGACCATTGCCGGCGGCTTTCTGGGCGGGCTGCTGGCCATGCGTCACGGCGTGATCCGGGTGCTTTACCTGGGGGCGTTCCTGACCGTGGCCACCAACCTGTTGTTCCTGTGGCTGGCCTATGCGGGCCACGACATCCGCATCCTCTATGCGGTGATCTCCGCCGACAACCTCACCGCCGGGCTGGCCAGCGCCGCCTTTGTGGCGTTCCTGTCGCAGCTTACCAATGTCTCCTTCACCGCCGTGCAATACGCCATCTTCAGCTCGCTGATGACGCTGTTACCCAAAACCATCGGCGGCTACTCCGGCAGCATGGTGGACAACCTGGGCTACCCGGGCTTTTTCCTGCTCGCCAGCCTGATGGGCGTACCGGTGCTGGGCCTGATCTACCTGATCCAGCGCCACAGCGCTTTCCGGGACTGAGGTCCAGGCCCGGAACCACGAAAGATCGACCTGTTCACAGTATACTTTTCAATCAATTCACAAACCGGCTATAGTCGAGACTTACAAAAAACAACAAGAAAGCCAATGAACGTCTCCGAACTCGACATACTGGTTGTGGACGATGCCCGTTTTTCCGCCGCCGTGGTCAACCGCACTCTGGCCACCGCCGGCTATACCCGCATCCGTCATGCCCACAGCGCTCACGATGCCCTTGGCCAGCTGGCCGAGAAACCCGCCGACCTGGTCGTGGCAGACTGGTTGATGCCCGGCATGGACGGCCTGGAGCTGACCCGCCGTATCCGCCAGAACGACGAAGCCAACAACCGCTATACCTATGTGCTGCTACTCACCGCCCGCGAAGGGGTGGACGCCCTGCAACAGGCCTTTGATCAGGGCGTGGACGATTTTGTCTCCAAATCTGCCATGACCGAACAGCTGCAACACCGGGTGATGGCCGCAGACCGCATTATCCAGCGCCACAACCGGGTGCAGACCGACTACCAGCGCATGCTGACGGTGAACCGCCAGCTCAAACGTCAGGCCCTGATCGACCCGCTCACCGGGTTTGGTAATCGCCAGGATGCCTTGCGCGCGCTGGACAGCACACTTAAACACGCCCAGAAACGCGGCGGCGCCGCCTGCATGCTGCTGATGCGCCTGGAAGACTTCGAGCTACAACAACGCCAGCGCGGCAACAAGGTCATGCAACAAGGCGTCCTCGCCTTCAGTCGGCGCCTGCGCCAATCGGTCCGCCCCATGGATCACCTGTGCCGCCTGCAGCAGGATCACTTCGCACTGATCACCTATCAGCCACAGCTGAGCCACTGCGACCCCACCAGTTTCCGGCGTCTATACGACAACCTGAACCACCGCGCCTACCAGACCGCGGCGGGCTTTCTCAGCCTGCAAGTCAGCATTGCGCTGGCCGCATCCGCCGGCAACAACAGCGCAGACGGCATGCTGGAGCAGGCAGCGCTGGAACTGGAGCAGGCCCTGGCGGAAAAACGGATCGTCTCCGCTGCAGCGAGCGCCTGACATACCAGGCGACCGGAGACACACACGCTGAGAAAAACGCTCCATTTAATGCCCGTCAGGGCTTACCATTCGCCCCATGACTGAATCCCTTCCACACTGGTACCTGCTCGGTGCCGGCAACATGGGCACGCTGGCCGCCTGGTATCTGACCCGTGCCGGCCATACCGTCAGCGTCGTTACCGACAACCCGGCCCCCCCCAGCCACAAGCAACTGATCTTTGCTGACCGAAGCGCATCCCTTACCCTGCCCTGCGTCAGCCCGGCACAATTGTCCGGCTCCATCGCGCACTTACTGGTGGCCAGCAAAACGCCCTACACAGAGGCGGCCTTACGCCGGGTGGACGGCCATCTGAACAGCACCACCCAGGTACTGCGTTTCCAGAATGGCATGGGCGCGCTGGATGGCCTGCTTCCCCCCGGCACCCCTGTGCTGGAGGCCATCACCACCAGCGCCGTGAAAGGGCAGTCACCACAGCACACCATCGTGGCAGAAAACACCACCTGGCTGGGCGGTACCCAACAACCACCGGCATGGCTGGCAAGCCTGCAGCGCCACTGGCCCGACCTGCACTGGGAAACAGACATCCGCTTCGTGCAATGGAAAAAACTGGTGGCCAATGCGGTGATCAATCCGCTCACCGCCCTGCACGATGTGCCCAACGGCGCCCTCGTTGACGATCCGGCCTTGCAACAGGCAGCCCGCGCGCTATGCGCCGAGGCCGACACCCTGCTAACCGCACTGGATTCCCGCTGGCCCGGCCATTCGTTTTCCGCGGTACTGCAGGTGGCCCGCGCTACCGCTGGCAACACCTCTTCCATGCGCGCCGACCGGCAGCGCGGCGCCACCACGGAAATCGAGGCCATCAACGGCTGGCTGCTACGCCAGGCGCAACGCCACGGCCTGGACCTGCCCACCCACCGCCGTCTGGTTAAAGCCCTGACGCCTACATAAACGCACAGGCCCTCAGCGGCCGGCTCTGGTAAGCTCCCCTGCGTGCAGACCCCATTGTTCGGAGGATGAATGTCCACTCGCCACGCCACTCGCTATCCCGCGCTTTTTTTACCTGCTGCTGTCAGCCTGTTACTCGCCGCCCCGTTGCAAGGGATCGCCGGCGAACCCACTGACACAACAGACACAACGGACGCGGCCAGCGACCGTCACGCCCTCGGCACGGTCAAAGTCAGTGGCGCCCGCAACACCAGCCTGGCCGGCGAGCTGCCCACCGGCACCGTGGTGATCGACCGGGAAGCCATCGACAGCCTGCCAGCGACCAATCTGGCGGACCTGCTCGACACCGTGGGCGGCCTGCAAAGCAGTCGCCTGTATGGCATCAACGGCAGTAACGCCAGCGTGGATCTGCTCGGCTTCGGCGCCACCGGCAACCAGAACACCCTGATCCTGCTGAACGGCCGCCGACTCTCCAACATCGACCTGACCACCCCGGAACTGACCGGCATTCCCCTGGCCGCCATCGAACGCATCGAAGTACTTCCCGGTGCCGGTGCCGCCCTGTACGGCAACGGCGCCGTGGGCGGCGTGGTCAACATCGTCACCCGCCGCAGCTACCGCAACAGCGCCGGGCTGGAAATCAACAGCGGCAGTTACAACAGCCTCGGGGGCAACGGCTACGCCACCGGTAACCACGGCAACCTGAGCGGTGCGGTGGCGCTGAGCACCCTGGACAGCGATGGCTATCGCGACAACAACGCCCTGCGTAACGACAGCGCCTTCGCTGACCTGCGCTACCAGCAGGACCGTGTTGAAGCCTATTTCACCGCCAATGGCACCCGGCAGTCCCAGGGCCTGCCGGGAGGCCGCGACCCCAAGGAATTCAACAATGATCCGCAAGGCGCCGACACCCCCGACGACGACGCGGAGCAGGAAAGTTACTGGTTGATGCCCGGCCTGCGCATCGCCATGGCCGGCAACACCGCGCTCACCCTGGACGCCAGCCGCCGCCGCCAAACCCAGGAATACCGCTACCCCTCCAGCGGTTTCAACGGCGAGTCAGTGGTGGACAGCTACAGCTTCACTCCCAAGCTGGAAGGTCAGACCGCCACCGGCAGTGCCGTGCATAACTGGACGCTGGGCATGGATCTGCACGAATACGATTACACCAGCCGGACCAATTTCGGCGACCGGGAACTGGAACAAAGCCAACGCGCCTGGTATCTGCACAACCTGGTCAGCCTGACCCCGAAACTGTCTGTCAGCGCCGGCGCCCGCCAGCTGGAAAGCACGCTCAGTGGAGAAGGCGCCGACAAAGAGCAGGACGGCGAAATGTACGAGGGCGGCATCCGCTACACCTTCACCGGCAACCTGGCGCTGTTTGCCGGGGCGCAGCGCAGCGTACGCATCGCCAATGTGGATGAACTGTCCCCGTTCAACCCGCCCATCGACCCGCAAACCGGCCACAGCTATACCACCGGGGCCAGCTGGTCGCAGGGGCGCCAGCACTCCACGCTGACCTTCTGGCGCGCCGAGATTGATAACGAAATCGTTTACGACCCCATCGCTTTCGCCAATCGCAATCTGGACGACCGCACGGTACACAAAGGGGTCAGCATCAACTCCCGCTGGCGGCTGGACAAGGACATCACCTTCACTGCCAACGCCAGCGCCCAGCAAGCCCGTTTTGATGGCGGCCCTTTCAGCGGCAACGACGTGCCCCTGGTGCCCGAACACACCATGGAACTGATTGCCGACTGGCAGGCGCTCACCTGGCTGTCCGCCCAGATCAGCCACCGCTACGTGGGCGATCGTCATTACGACGGTGACGTGGACAATGAGTACCGCAAACTGGATCACTACCGCACCACCGACCTGCAACTGACGGCCCGCTATCGCAAACTCTATCTCAAAGCCGGTGTCTACAACCTGGAAGACAACGTGAATGCGGACTACGGTAACTACAACCCGGGCAGCAGCAACGCGGTACTCTACCCGTTGCCGGAACGCCATTACCGGGTCGCACTGGGCATGGAGCTGTAATGAGTGATACCAACGGAACCGGAAACCACGACAAGACCCGCATCAACCGGGTCATCACTCGCACCGGGGATGCCGGCGAAACCGGCCTGGCAGACGGTTCACGGGTGAGCAAGTTTCACCCACGCATCGTGGTACTGGGCGAACTGGACGAACTGAACAGTGCTCTGGGCGTACTGCGCGCCCGCCCGCTGGATACCGATCTGGACACGGTACTGGGCCAGGTCCAGCAGATGCTGTTCGACATCGGCGGCGAGCTGGCCATTCCCGGCCACCGCGTCATTGATGATCACGACCTGGTGGAAGTGGAATCCCAGGCCGACACCATCAACGCCGAACTGTCCCCGCTGAAAGAATTTGTGCTCCCCGGCGGCCACCCGGATGCCGCCTGGTGCCACCACTGCCGCACCGTGGCGCGGCGCCTGGAACGCCACGTTATCGCCCTGCATGACGCCGACGAAGACGCCGTCAACCCGGTGAGCCAGGCGTTGATCAACCGGCTTTCCGACCTGCTGTTCGTCATGGCCCGCCTGATCAACCTGCGCCACGAAGCTCCGGAAACCTTGTGGGTACCAAAGGCGGACCGGTAAATGAGTGCCGGACGCCCCATGCTCGACGCCTGACGTAAAAAACACGCGCCAACGGCCTCATGTCCTGCGTAGCCGCATTATGGAAAGATTGTGCAAACCAGCCCACCTCTAGCGCTCGCGCGCTACACTGACTGTCCTGACTGACGATGTAGCGCCATGGGCATTCGCAATAAACTGTTTCTGATCTTCCTGGGTACCTTCCTGGTCCTGATTGTGGCGGCCAGCGGGTTCTATTATCTGTCCTTCGTGCGCAGCCTGGACACCTATCTCGACGAGCGCCAGCAATCCCAGGTAGAACGGCTGGCCGATCACCTGGGCACTCTCTACCAACAGCAGGGATCCTGGCAGTTTCTGCGCGACGACCCTCGCCGACTGAAACGGCTCTACTGGCTGGCCGGTGATCGCGAGGAAGACAAGGACGACCGCGGCAACCACCGCCACTTGCAACTGCTCGATGCCCATAAACGCGTGCTGATCGGTCCACCTGCTCCGGCAAAATACCGCATCGATGTGCCCATTCAGGATGGCCGACACACGGTGGGCTACCTGACCTACCCGGACCAGGAAGCCATTCGTGACAAACTGGACCGCCGCTTCATTGGCCGCCAACTGCGCTTCGCCCTGTGGATGCTGAGCGTGGGCCTGGGGCTGTCTCTGCTGGTGTCCTGGCTGCTGGCCCGCCACCTGGTCGCGCCGATTCTGGCGCTTTCCCACCACACCCGGGAGCTACAGGAAGGCGACTACAGTTCACGCCTGGCCAGTAACCGCCGCGACGAACTCGGCACCCTCACCCGCCAGGTCGACCAGCTTGCCGAGCGGCTGGACCAGGGCCAGCAGGCACGCCAACGCTGGTTCTCGGATATCGCCCATGAACTGCGCACCCCGGTGGCGATCCTCCAGGGCGAACTGGAAGCCCTTTGCGATGGCATCCGCCCGCTGAATCAGGAAAACCTGAAAGGGCTGGAGAGTGAAGTGGCTCAGCTCACTCACCTGATCAACGACCTGCATGACCTGGCGCTGGCTGACGGCGGAAACCTGCGCTACCAGTTCCGTCAGGAAGATCTGAGCAGCCTTATCGAGGACGTGCTCGACAGCTACCGGGGCGCTTTTGCGCAACGCGAGATAACCTGCCGCACGACTTTGCCCGATCAGGCCCTGCTCCAGCAGGACCCGGTACGCCTGCGCCAGCTACTGGATAACCTGTTTCAGAACAGCCTCAAGTACACCGCCGACGGCGGCGAGCTGGCCGTTTCCTTGACCCGGCAAAAAGATGACACCTGGTTACTGACGGTGGATGACAGCGCCCCCGGCGTCCCCGACGACGCCCTGCCCAAACTGTTTGATCACCTGTATCGGGTGGAAAGCTCCCGTAACCGCCGCACCGGGGGAGCCGGGCTGGGGCTCGCTATTTGCCAGCGCATTGTCGAAGCCCACGGCGGCACCCTTCATGCGCAGCACAGCCCGCTGGGCGGTGTGCACATCCAGATCTCGCTACCGGGAGACGCGCCATGAGCCGCATCCTGATCGTGGAAGATGAACCGCGCCTGTCACAGCTGGTGGCGGATTACCTGCAACATGCCCACTACCAGACCGAACAGACCGACAGCGCCAAAGCCGCCATTGCCCTGGCCCGTGAGCAATCCTTTCATGCGATATTGCTGGATCTGATGCTGCCCGACGGCGATGGCATGGAAGTGTGCAAGGCCATCCGCCAGCACAGCAACGTGCCGATTCTCATGGTCACCGCCCGCGTGGATGAAGTGGACCGCCTGCTGGGCCTGGAACTGGGCGCTGACGATTACATCTGCAAACCGTTCAGTCCTCGTGAACTGGTAGCCCGGGTGAAAGCCGTTCTGCGCCGGGCGAATCCCGAACCCAGCGAGCAAGACGATGGACTGCGACTCGATGAGGAACGCTATGAAGCTATTCTCAATCAGTCCCAGGGCCAGCAACGCATCGCACTCACCGCTATCGAATTCGCCCTGCTCGCCACCCTGTCTCGCCAGCCGGGCCGAATCTGGTCACGGGACCAGCTGATGGACGAAATCTACAAGGACCACCGCGTGGTGTCCGACCGCACCATCGACAGCCACATCCGTAAGCTGCGCCGCAAACTCAGTGACGGCGACGCACAA
>NZ_LWEZ01001559.1:0-1593 GCF_001634945.1 Alcanivorax sp. HI0044 | reverse complement strand
CCCTTCACGGCGGCCCCGGACATTTTCATCCCGGAGTTGTTCCCACCATTGTCGGCGGGCGCACTGCTGCTTCCACCACCGCCACAGGCGGACAACGCCGCCGCCACACCAATTGCCAACGCGCTTCGTATAAACCGGCTCTTTGTCGTCATTTCCCCTACCCTCATTCGAGTTTCACCAACGGCAGCGCCTGTCGCACTGCCATTCATTCACTCAAAGAAAAGTAGCCATACTGAAAAAAATCCACATCCCCCAAATGGGGGATAAGCATTTGCTCACCGGGAAACCACTTCTTGCATCATTGCATGGGAGAAAAAAAGGGAACCAACCTACGCTTGAGAGCAAGAAAAGCCCTAATCCGTGAGGTGCGCAGGCTTGACTGATCAGGGCCTTGATCGATATACCCTTGATCTGACTACGAAAACTCGGCCCACGGGAAACATTGCCTCTAACGGCAGGAGATCCCGGACCAGGTCCGGGATTAGGCGGGATACATTCAAGGAAGTCGAATACGCCTCTTCCTGGTAATTCTCTGTACGACCCCTTCGGGGGCAGTCTCTGGCCGTTCTGCGCAGAGTCTTTACCCCGAAGCCTCTTTCCGGCTATTGGGAAACTGTCAGTTTCCCTGCCAAATCTTATTCCTCAGGACAACCTGACCCTGGCTCCTCCATGATTGAAAGCGTGACCGGAATAGGATCAAAGTTATCGGCAAGGTCTACCTCTGTATCAACATACATATAGTAGGTTTTGCTGCTTTCCAGTTGCTCACTGAAAGGATCGCCATCCCACCCTCCGCTTGCCCCCATGCAACTTTCGTCGTCGCAGAGCCATGCCTGCACGTCAATCTCGCCAGCACTTGCATAACCGCAAAAAAAGCCGCTCGCTGACGGTGAAAAGGAAAAGCGATTACTCTCCCAGGTACTGTCAAAAATATAGCCTGAGACCTCACCGCCGGAGGATGGCACCGGCACGATGCTGTCTTCATCTATCCCCACATCACCAGATCCATCACCCGACCCATAATCGCCTGATGACGTATCACCATCACCACAAGGGAGAAACGCTTCACCACCGATCAAATCCAGATAATCCTGGGTGTAGTAGAAGTAGGTTTTGTCAACCTCTACGGCGCAGGAGTAGGGATAACTGGATTTTGCAGGGCACTCACCGGAACGGTAGGAGTAGCCGAAAGAATCTTCCATAGCCAATAGCTCCTGCCTTGCCGCCTCTGTAGGAAGGGTGGCTTCTGTACAGGATCCATCAACAATAATATGCGCAGGGTAATCCCCCCCGCCGGTATCCAGGATTGCCTCACTTCCCTCAACATATTTGAAGACCTGCTCTCCTCCCACGGAGACCATGACCTCAGCATAATCCAACGGAATGCCCGCCTCCTGTGCCTGGCGCTTGTCCTGGCAGCTGGCAATATTGTCGAAGCCGACCAGGCAATAATCGAAAGGATTCCCCTTGACGACACGTTCCGGGATTTGTTCGCTGCAATCAAAGGTTTCGCTGGTTTCCACGCCGGTAACATTATTGCGATAAGTTCCTTCTACCGTCACATCCCCACCAAACGCCGACAGGGTGTAATTG
>NZ_LWEZ01001558.1:0-381 GCF_001634945.1 Alcanivorax sp. HI0044 | reverse complement strand
TCGTAGCTACTGCTTCACGATCCGGAAATTCTGAAGCCGACCTTCAACGTCACCTGATAATGCCCCACCTTGCCATTCTCGATATGGCCGCGGGTTTCGGTCACCTCGAACCAGTCCATCAACTCCAGGCTTTCACTGGCCGTGACCAGCGCATTCTCGATGGCGTCTTCAATGGTGGTGCGAGACGACCCAACTAATTCAACCTTCTTGTAGACATGATGGTCAGACATGACTGCTCTCCTTTTCGGTACATGTTCCAAGTGTCTGAGCGGCAAAAAATCCCTCACCGGAAACGCTCTGCCCTCATCCATGTTCTTTCATCTGTGACACCGAAGTCCGCGTATTACAAGGGGCTCTTTTGCCCAGTCGGTCAAAAAAACC
>NZ_LWEZ01001557.1:0-735 GCF_001634945.1 Alcanivorax sp. HI0044 | reverse complement strand
CGTTGGCCGTTGCTGCTGCGGATTTCCGGCAGGTAGAGGCGGCGGCCGAACAGGGTTTCCACGTAGCCTTGTTCCGAGGCCTGGGCGCGGGTTTCTTCCATGTAGCGTTTTACGCCCGGGTAGCGTTCGAAGTAGAGGTCGATGTAGTCCTGGGCCTCCTTGCGCGGCAGGCCTAGTTGCTTGGCCAGGCCGAAGGCGCTCATGCCGTAGATCAGGCCGAAGTTGATGGCCTTGGCATTGCGACGGTCGTTGTCGCTGACTTCTTCCAGGGTTTTGTCCCACACTTCCGCGGCGGTGGCGCGGTGAATATCCAGGCCTTTTTCAAAGGCATCGGTGAGGCCCTTGTCGCCACTCAGGTGGGCCATGATGCGCAGTTCGATTTGGGAGTAATCGCAGGCGACGATCTTTTTGCCTTTGGGAGCGAGGAACGCCTGGCGAATCTTGCGGCCTTCTTCACTGCGCACCGGAATGTTCTGCAGGTTGGGATCACTGGAGGACAGACGCCCGGTGGCGGCCACTGCCTGGTGGTAGGAGGTGTGCACACGGCCGGTGCGCTGGTTGATCAGCTCCGGCAGTTTGTCGGTGTAGGTGTTCTTCAGTTTGGCCACGCCACGGTAATCCATGATCACCTGGGGCAGGGGGTATTCCAGGGCCAGTTCCTGCAGCACCGCTTCGGCGGTGGACGGTGCGCCTTTCGGCGTCTTTTTGATGACCGGGATGTCCAGCTTTTCGTAG
>NZ_LWEZ01001556.1:0-909 GCF_001634945.1 Alcanivorax sp. HI0044 | reverse complement strand
TGTTTGATCAGCGCGGTGCCGGTCAAAGCCGGCCACTGGCGTCCATTGAGGATAATACCCTGAGCCATTTGCTGGCCGATCTCGAACAGATTCGACAGGCGCTACACGTCGAGCGCTGGATGGTATTTGGCGGTTCCTGGGGTGCCACCCTGGCGCTCGCTTATCTGGCCGCGTTCCCACAGCATATTACTGGCATGGTGCTGCGTGGCATTTTTTTATGCCGTCACCAGGATCTCGACTGGCTCTATACCGAAGCCGGGGCGGCCAGGATGTTCCCGCAGGCCTGGCAAGCCTTGCAGCAGCAGGCGCCACCGGGTAACGGCAGTTTGCTGGAGCGTTATTATCAGGGGTTGCAAGGCGAGCACGCTCGCCGTTATGCCCGGGCCTGGTGTAATTGGGAATCCACCCTGGCGCAGATGCCGACCCAGCCACCGGGCCCGGGCAGTGATGACGAGTTATGCATGGCTCGCCAGGAAACCCATTATTTTCTTGCTGAGGGCTTTGTGGAGCAACCGTTGCTTGAGGCCTGTGCCGGCAGTGCCGTGCCGGTGGAAATTGTGCATGGCAGCCGGGATTTTGTCTGCCCGCCGGAGCAGGCGCTGGCGTTGCATCAGGTGCTGCCAAACAGTGTGCTCAACTGGGTTGAGGGAGGAGGGCATTCTTCCATGGACCCGGGAGTGGCCCAGGCGCTGGTGAAGGCGGTAATGCGACTCGATAGAAGGGGTGAGCAATGAAAGTGTTGATGCAGCGGGTTAGCAAGGCCAGCGTTGATGTGGACGGAGTGACCGTGGGGGCTATCAATAAAGGCTTGGTGCTGCTTATCGGCATTGAAAAGCATGATGACGAAAAGCTGGTCAAGCGGATGGCGGAACGTATTGTCAGCTACAGAGTTTTTGCAGATGATCAGGG
>NZ_LWEZ01001555.1:0-856 GCF_001634945.1 Alcanivorax sp. HI0044 | reverse complement strand
TGAAGCGGGTTAATTTTCAGGCCGGCGCCAGCTGGCAAAACAGGAGTGGTAGATGACGGCAGTAACCCGGCAAGGGCGTTACCAGGGGCTTGGCAATAAGGGCGTAACTGAATACCGCGGCGTGCCGTTTGCGCGTGCGCCGCTGGGCGAGTTGCGCTTCAAGGCGCCGCAACCCCTGGCTGACAGTGAGGCGGAGCAAACGGCGGATCATTACCCGATGCCCTCGCTGCAAATGAAAAACCCGGTGATGGGCATTCAGGAATCCAGCGAAGATTGCCTGTACCTGAATATCTGGGTGCCGGACGGCGAAGGGCCTTTCCCGGTGATGGTGTGGTTCCACGGTGGGGGTTACCTGGCGGGCTCGGTGTCGCAGGTTCTCTATAACGGTGCCGAACTGGCGCGTAGCCAGAATGTGGTGGTGGTGAATGCCGCCTACCGGCTGGGGGCCATGGGGTTTGCGGATTTCTCTGCGGTGGCACCGCAGCTGGAAGCAGACACCAACCTGGGCATGCGCGACCAACTGGCCGCGCTGCAATGGGTACAGGAAAACATCGGTGCCTTTGCCGGTGATTGCGGGCAAGTGACGATTTTCGGTGAGTCTGCCGGAGGCTTCAGTGTCGGCGCGCTGTTGGCCTGCCCCCAGGCGAAAGACCTGTTCCATAGTGCGATCACCCAGTCTGGTGCTGCCGATTTTGTGCTCGCCCCGGATCAGGTGCGCAAGGTGACCGACGCCTTTGTGGATGCACTACCGGGGGCGGGCAGCGCAGCCGAGAAATTGGCCAGTGCCGATGACAAGAGTTGGATCAAGGCCCAGAACGCCGCCGTCAAGGTGCTGGTCGATCGCGGGCTACGCACA
>NZ_LWEZ01001554.1:0-1171 GCF_001634945.1 Alcanivorax sp. HI0044 | reverse complement strand
GAGCTCCACACTCTGGATCGTCAACTAGTCCTGCTGGAAGAACTCATTGCTGAAAATCGTTTGTTCGACAAGGCAGTGCGTGCCCGACTTTCATCGGGTCAAGGAAAGGCTATTGATAGCGTGGCACCCAGGCAGGAAGCCGTGACATTACTGGATCGGCGAGATGCTCTTCTGGCCAGGCAACGCCAGGCTAAGGCTCGTTTAATACGCTGGCTGGGGGAAGCCGGCCGGCAATCACCGGCTGGCCAAGCACCTGATTTCGCCATCAATGCTGAACAGTTACTGAATAGCCTGCATAAGCACCCTGAACTTGAGATAGCGTCGCGTCAGGCTTCTGTCGCCCAGGCTAACGCGGACGAGGCTCGTGCCGCCAAGAAGCCGGACTGGGCTTTAACTCTGGCTTATATGAATCGTGAAGAATTCAGTGACATGGCGATGCTACAGGTCAATGTGGACCTGCCATTGTTCAGCCGGTCGCGCCAGGGGCCTCGCATTGCCTCGGCGGAAGCTGAGTGGCAAGCACTGGAATCTCGTGCAGAGGCGGTACGTCGCGAACATGAAGCGATGCTGCAGAGCGATCTGGCCGAATATGAACGCCAGGAACGCACGCTTGCCCGGCAACGGGAGCAACTGGTGCCTCTCGCAAAAGAGAAAGTGGGATTGGCTAGGGCAGCTTGGCGCGGCGGTGATGGCAGTTTGGCCGATCTTGTACGGGCACGTAGCGAATGGCTGGACGCCAAACTGAAAGAAATTGATCTCAGCGGGCAGTATGACCAGCAGGCAGCCGCCCTCCATTTTACCTACGACCACCACGGCATGGTGGGCGAGGAGCAAGATGATGAACATTAAACGCAATGCCTTGATCGGTTTGGCTGCCTCGCTGTTGTTGCTAGCCGGAATATATTTGGGCCGTTACGTCACCCCTTCGCAGAGCAGTATATCGATGGCGATGGACAGCAGTGAAACCAACAGCAAAGCGGATGAAAAGGAAGTGCTGTACTGGTATGACCCTATGTATCCCCAGCAGCACTTTGACGAGCCCGGGCCCTCACCTTTCATGGATATGGAGTTGGTGCCCCGTTATGCCAATGGTGGTGATGATGGCGATCAGCCAACGGTCCGTATTGATGCAGCCATGGTACAAAATCTGGGAATTCGCAGTGCCTCGGTG
>NZ_LWEZ01001553.1:0-1146 GCF_001634945.1 Alcanivorax sp. HI0044 | reverse complement strand
AAACCAATTACCCCCATAGACCTGCGTTCCGTACATGACTGGATCATTCGGCCGCAGCTGTTGCGCGTGCCCGGCGTGGTGGAGGTCAATCCTATTGGCGGCTACCAGCGCGAGATTCTGATCGCCATTGACTCGACCCGTTTGTTGGCGGCGGGAGTTACCCAGCAACAGGTGGTTGCTGCGGTCGAGGCCAATAACCAGAATCGGGGTGTCGGCTTCGTTGAGCAGAACGGTGCGCAATGGTTGATGCGTGTGCCTGGTCAGGTGACTTCAGTGGAGGCACTGGCAAATACCCCGCTGAACACCGAAGGCGGCGCACGCTTGCGGCTGAAAGATGTGGCCAGCGTGGAAGAAGGGCTGGAGTTGCGCACCGGGGCGGCTACCCAGAATGGTCGTGAAGTGGTGATGAGCACCGTGTTCATGCTGGTGGGTGAGAACAGCCGTACCGTCGCCAGCGCGGTGGGCGAGAAGCTGGAGGAAATCAAGGCGGGCCTGCCGGAAGGGATTACTGCAACAGCGGTGTATGACCGCACCGGGCTGGTCGACAAGACCCTGCAGACGGTTCAGAAGAATCTGCTGGAAGGGGCGCTGCTGGTGATCGTGATCCTGTTCCTGTTGCTGGGCAATGCCAGAGCGGCCCTGTTGACGGCGGCAGTAATTCCCATCGCCATGCTGATGACCATCACTGGCATGGTGCAAACCCGGGTCAGTGCTAACCTGATGAGCCTCGGTGCGCTGGACTTTGGTCTGCTGGTGGATGGCGCCATTATCATCGTGGAGAACTGTTTGCGGCGTCTCAGCCAGGCGAAGGTGCCGGGCCAGACACTGGGACAGCGTGAGCGGCTAGATATTGTCTTTACCGCGACACGGGAAGTGATCCGTCCTGCCTTATTTGGCGTGTTCATCATTACGGCGGTGTACCTGCCCATCTTCTCGCTGACCGGTGTTGAAGGGAAGATGTTCCACCCCATGGCCATGACCGTTGTGATTGCACTGGCAAGCGCGATGTTGCTGTCGGTGACATTTGTTCCTGCCTGTGTCGCCCTGTTGTTCCGGGATGCGGTGGAAGAGAAAGAACATCGCGCCATGAGCGCGCTGCGTAATGGTTACCAGCGTCTGGTGCGCAAGGCCGTGGCAATGCGCGCC
>NZ_LWEZ01001552.1:0-1663 GCF_001634945.1 Alcanivorax sp. HI0044 | reverse complement strand
ACCATTTATCCCGGCCAGCGTATCTCGCTGGGCATCAAGACCTCCAGCCCGGCGGTGGCCAGCAAACCGGCAACTACTTCTTCCAAACCGGCCAGCAAACCGGCCGCCTCAAAACCCGCTTCCAAGCCTGCTCCGGCGGCAAAACCTGCCTCTAAACCCGCCACGAAGCCGGCAGTCCCGGTCGGCCCGGTGGAGTGGCGCTGGCCTGCCAGCGGCCAGGTGGTGGAATCGTTTTCCAATGCCAGCCAGGGGCGCAAGGGAATCGCCATTTCCGGGCGCCGGAACAGCCCGGTGGTGGCTGCCGCCCCGGGGCGTGTGGTCTACCGGGGCAGTGGCCTGACAGGCTACGGTAATCTGCTGATTATCAAGCACAGCGAACGCTGGTTAAGTGCCTATGCCCATAATGATAAGATGATGGTCAAGGAAGGGGATTCGGTGAAGGGCGGTCAGCAGGTGGCCACCATGGGCGCCAGTGGCACTTTCCGCACTCAGCTGCATTTTGAAATCCGCAAAGACGGCAAGCCCGTCGACCCCATGGGCTATTTGCCCAAGCGCTGATTCCCCCGCACCGCTTTTCCCAACTGATTAACGGAATACAGATATGCGTCGTGATGATCGCCGTGAACACCGCCTGCTACTGATGGCAGGGTTGGCATCCGTGCTGACGGCGCTGATTTTGATTGCGGCAAAAGCCATTGCCTGGCTGATGACCGGGTCTGTCAGCCTGCTGGCCTCGCTGGTGGATTCGGTGATGGATTCCATTGCTTCGCTAATCAACTTTTTCGCTATTCGCTATTCTCTGGTGCCCGCGGATGAGGAACACCGCTTCGGCCATGGCAAGGCTGAAGCGCTGGCCGGGCTGGGGCAGGCGGTGTTTATTGCCGGCTCTTCGGTGTTTCTGATTCACCAGTCCGTGACCAAGCTGATGGACCCGCAGCCCATCAGTGAGAATGGCGCGGGTGTGGCCGTGATGCTGTTTTCCATTGTGCTGACATTCGGGTTGTTGTTGATCCAGAAGTATGTGGTCCGGGAAACCGGTTCCACCGCTATTGAGGCGGACTCGCTGCATTACCTGTCGGATCTGGCGGTCAATGTGGGGATCATTGTTGTGCTGGTGGTCAGCCAGTTTGGCTATCTGTGGCTGGACGGGGTGGTGGGCCTGGTGATTGCGATCTTTATTCTGTTCAGCGCCTGGCATATTGCCTATGAATCGGCGCAACTGTTGTTGGATCGGGAAATCCCCGGCGAGGTGAGGGAGGTGATTACCGCGATTGTGGCGGA
Source organism: Alcanivorax sp. HI0044 (assembly GCF_001634945.1). Taxonomy (NCBI): domain Bacteria; kingdom Pseudomonadati; phylum Pseudomonadota; class Gammaproteobacteria; order Oceanospirillales; family Alcanivoracaceae; genus Alcanivorax; species Alcanivorax sp. HI0044. Next base: position 382 of record NZ_LWEZ01001552.1, on the reverse strand, counting down.
TCATCCGCAGGCGCTGGGGTTCCATGATCTGCGTACCCGCCAGTCCGGGCGTACCCAGTTTATCCAGCTGCATGTGGATATGGATCAGAACCTGACCTTACTGCAGGCCCATGACCTGGCCACCCGGATTGAAACGCGTATCCAGGAGGCGTTTCCCATGGCGGATGTGATTATCCACCAGGACCCGGTGGCCGTTGGGCCAAAAGTCACCCTCGACGATCGACCCCCAACCTGACGGTTCCTCCCAAGCCCGCGCCAATGCTGGGCTGTACTGTGCGGTCAAACCGGGCTGTGCAGGTAAACACATTGTTTTCATAGGGGCTTTTCAGTAGCTTCATCACTGACTTGTTTGTGTTGAGGACAGACCATGAAAAGCCCTCGT
>NZ_LWEZ01001551.1:0-1077 GCF_001634945.1 Alcanivorax sp. HI0044 | reverse complement strand
AACTTCCCCGGTGGTGGCAGTAACGGTGGTGCTGCGCAAGTCGGTGGTGCAGCCGACCGTGGTGGCTCGGCCAATGTGGGTGGCAGTGCGTCAACCGGGGGCGCTGCCAGCGTGGGTGGTGGTGCAGATCGGGGCACCGCGGCCAAGCCGGCAAAACCGAATCGGAGCATCCGCAACAACTAATGGTGCACCTTAATGGTGCGTCCTGCCCTTCCTTCCCTTTAAACTCATCAATAGCAGGCTTTTACGCCTGTGCTGCAGGCCGCTGATACCCGCTTTGTCGGGCTGATCTACAGGTGGCCTGATAATTGCTTGTGCCCTGTTATGGGCCAATTTCTGATGGGTGACATTACGTTGCACAAACGACTACTGGATCACCTGCGTACCGCAGTGATCATGCTGGACGATGCCCTGTGCGTGCGCTACCTGAACCCGGCGGCGGAAATGCTGTTGGCGACCAGTACCAGCCGCGCCGTCGGCCAGCCTCTGCCCGGTTACTTTTTCGATGATGAAGAGGCGCGCCTCGCCATTCAGCAGTGCATTGATGATGAGCACCCCTTCACCCAGCGCGAAGCGAGGCTGTCGGTGGCGCCGGGCCATGAAATCATGGTGGATTATTCGGTCAGTCCGATTAACGAGCCGGGCCAGCCTTTGTGTCTGTTGATGGAAATGCAGTCGCTGGATCGCTTGCTGCGGATCAGTCGTGAAGAAGCACTGATCCATGCGCACCAGGCTACCCGGGCACTGGTGCGGGGTGTGGCCCATGAAATCAAGAATCCGCTGGGTGGCATCCGCGGTGCGGCCCAGTTGTTGGAGCGGGCGCTGCCTGATCCGGAGCTGACCGAGTATACCAAGGTCATTATCGATGAAGCCGACCGGCTGCGGTCGGTGGCAGATCGTATGCTCGGCCCGCGTAAGCCGCCGGAGTTCCGTGCCGTAAATGTGCACGAGTGCCTGGAGCATGTGCGCCAGTTGTTGCTGGCGGAATACCCCAAAGGCGTGGCGATCTGGCGCGATTACGACATCAGCTTGCCGGACGTGATCGCCGACCGGGACCAGCTGATTCAGGTATTACTG
>NZ_LWEZ01001550.1:0-835 GCF_001634945.1 Alcanivorax sp. HI0044 | reverse complement strand
CGGCCATATCCTGTTTGTCTTGTTTATGCTGGTGGGCCTGAACCGCCGGCTTTCCGAACCTTCCATGATCATGCCGCTGATGGTGTGGTCAACCACCGGGTTATTGGTCACTGCCCTGGTCGTCGATCAGGTGCGTCTGTGTGTCATGTTGATTTTCTTCGCCATCGTCCAGATGGGGGTGTTGCAGGCTTCGCTCCGGCAGTTCATGGCTCTGGCAGGGTATTGCGTGCTGGGGTACGCGCTCGTGCTGGGGGTGGTTTGTGTGTACTGGCCGGAAGTGGTGGACGTGCAGGGCGAGTGGATTCAGTGGGGCCTGTTCAGTGCCATGGTACTGGCCGCCATGCTGGTGGCGTCGGAGATTTCCACCATTCGGTTCCAGTTGGGTAAGCGTAATCAGCAGCTGGCAGAAATTGTTGAGCGTATTCACGACATGGCGGTAAAAGACGAGCTGACCGGGTTCTACCGCCGTCGCCATGCCATGGAGCTGCTGAGCAAGGCGTGCGGGCAGTCTGCCCGTGGCGCGTATCAACTGGGTGTGGTGTACCTGGACCTGGATCATTTCAAGAAAACCAACGATCAGTATGGCCATGGCATGGGCGACCTGGTGTTGCAGCGTTTTGCGGATGTGACACGGCGCCACCTGACCAATCAGGATTTCGCCGCCCGTCTGGGCGGGGAAGAATTCATGCTGGTGTTGCCGGTGAGTGATCCGGAGGAAGCGCGCAATCTGGTGGAGGGTATTCTGCTGGGCATGCGCAGCCAGCGTTTCAAGGACGCTCCCGGGTTGGCGGTCACGGTTTCCGGGGGGCTGGCGATGCTGAATCCTGGCGAAACG
>NZ_LWEZ01001549.1:0-14797 GCF_001634945.1 Alcanivorax sp. HI0044 | reverse complement strand
TGGCGGGGGTGCTGCAAAAAGCGTCCGTCCGGTTTATCAATGATGACCATGTGGTGCGGGTCATTCGTCGCATGTTGGCGCCACTCGGGCGGCGTCTGGATGAGTCCAGCCCGATGGTGGATGCGCGCCTGCCAGACGGTTCGCGGGTGAATGCCATTATCCCGCCGCTGGCACTGGATGGCCCCAGTATCAGTGTTCGCAAGTTTACCCGTAACCATCTGACTGCCCGTGAGCTGATCGAGTCTGGCTCACTGACGGACGCCTGCCTGGACATCATGGTCAAGGCAGTGGAATCGCGGCGCAATATTATTATCAGCGGCGGTACCGGCACGGGTAAGACCACCATGCTGAACCTGATCAGTCAGTACATTCCGCGCACGGAACGGATCCTTACCATTGAGGATTCAGCAGAGCTGGTGTTCAACCATCCCCATGTGGTGCGCCTGGAAACCCGCCCGGCCAATACCGAGGGCAAGGGCCGGATCAGCGCCCGGGAGCTGGTTATCAACGCGCTGCGCATGCGCCCGGATCGGGTGATTCTGGGGGAAGTGCGTTCCAATGAAATTATCGAACTGTTGCAGGCCATGAACACCGGCCACGAAGGGTCCATGAGTACCATTCATGCCAACAGTTCCCGTGATGCCCTGGTGCGAATTGAAACCCTGCTGGCGGTGAGCGGCTATGACGCCAGTGAAACGGCCATTGCCCGGCTGATCGGTTCTGCCCTGGATATCATCATTCAGCTGGAACGAACAGCGGATGGTAGTCGACGGGTCAGCGAGGTGGTGGCGCTGACGCCGACCAGCGATGACCTGTATCACATGGATTACCTGTACCGGAGTAATGATGAGCGCGGTTGAGCTGCTCGGCATGGCACAGATGCTCGGCATCATTGCCGTGCTGACGGTGCTGCTGCAGCTGGTCTGGTTTCGTTATCGCCAGCGTAGCCTGGTCAACGACCGGGTGCGGCAACGGTTGCAGCAACGCATTGAGATGGGCCAGGAAGCAGGGCAGGCGCGAGTGGTCAGTGGACCTCTGGACCGATTGTTGTTGCGGGCGGATATTCGACTGTCCCGCACCCAGCTTACGCTGATGGCGATCGTTATTTTTGTCATCCTGGCATTGGTGCTGGCCTCTTCAGGGCTGATTGCCACGGCGGTGCTGGCGCTGTTCATTGTTGCCAGCCTCTGGTTGTACTGGCGTTTTCGTTTTCAGCAGCAGCGTCGCACTATTTTTGAATCCTTGCCCGGGATCATGGATTCCACGCTTCGCTACATGGGGGCGGGCCGTTCTCTGGAAGCCTCACTGCTGGAATCGTTCCAGGATGCGCCGCCGGTGTTTGCGTCACTGACCTTCCGTCTGCGTAGCGCGGTGGAATCCGGCCGTGATTACACCGGACTCTTTGACGATTTTGCGCGCTTGTATCAGGTGCCCTCACTGGTGCTGGTTTCCATCGCCTTGCGTACCTCTGCCCGTTTTGGTTCTTCCATTCGTCCGGTATTGCAGCAAGTGGCGAACTCCCTGCGTTCGCAACAGGAGTTGCGTCGCGAGTTCCTCGCGTCCACGGCAGAAACGCGTTTCACCGCCGGCGCCTTTACCTTGCTGCCGCTGGGTATGGCGGTCTACATGATGCTGATTAACGAGAAGTATGCCGATGTGCTGCTGCGCACGGATACCGGTCACACCATGTTGATCATCGCCGGTGTTCTACAGGGTATCGGGGTGGTGATTATCTGGCGCATGGTGCAGGGGGTGGGGCGTGAATAATCTGCTGCTGGCCGTGTCGATAGTGTTGGTGGCGATCGCCTTGTGGTTGCTGTTGTTCAAGGCCCGTGAATGGGAAATGCGAGCGCGGGTTCATGCGCGACTGAACGATACCTCAGGCGCTCACACAGAAAGCGATGATGGCGGTTTCTGGTTGTGGCGTTTGTCCGGAGCGCTGACCGAGTCGTCCCTTGCCGCCAGTGACTATGAGGATATTCGCGTTGCGCTGAAAGGCATGGGCAAAACCCGGGAACAATCCCAGGTTATTTACCTGTTGTCTTGCTGGTTTTTGCCGGTGTTCGTGGCAATCATTGGATTTGTTTTCTTTGGCGCTCTGGGTGGTCTGGTGGCGTCCGCTGGTGGTTTTATCCTGCCGCGTAGAATGATTCGCACCATGGGGGCGCAGGCAGAAATGCGCCAGAATCTGGAGGCGGTGGAGCTGTGCCACCTGACGCGAATGTTGATGGAAGCGGGGCTCTCTCTGGAACGGGTGCTGCGCATTATCGGCGTGCAGGGGCGGCCCTTGTTGCCGATTCTGATTACCCGTATCGACCGCTTTAACCGACTGATGAAATCCGGCGCAGAGCGCAGCCAGGCCCTGGAGGAATTGGGGGAGAACAAACGGATTCCGGTATTGCGCAGCTACGTGGTATTGATGAAACAGAGCAGTCAGTTGGGCTCGGGTGTGTCACACAGTCTCGAGCAGATTATTGAAGAAGCGCAGAACGTGGAGCGCAACCGGATTCGGGAAGAAACCAACCGGATTGGCGCGAAAATGACGGTCATCATGATGGCGTTTATGTTGCCCGCATTATTTATTTTGATAGGTGGCCCGGCGGTGGTATCCATTGCCGAGGCGTTGACACGATGAAAGGGAGCAGGGACATGCGTGGCAGTAATTGGGGAGGTCTGTGCGCTGGGGCGCTGCTGGCAGTGCTGGCGGGCTGCGCCCACCAAGGTGCACCTGCACAGGCAAGCGGTACCGTGGATGTGTCTGGCATTGTCTGCAAGGATGCGCTGCAGCCAGAGCAGAGGGTCGACCTGGAAATGGTCGATACACTGATGGCCAAAGGGCGAAATTATGCAGCGTTGGCGCAGCTGGAAAATGATCCGATGAACGCCATCGATCACTGGTTGCGCTACGGACAGTTGTTGGCGGCGTCCGGCAAACTGGAAGAATCGGAAGAGGTATATCGGGCCCTGGCCAACCGTTGTGGTGATGGCCGCAGTGAGCATGGCCTGGGCATGGTGTTGCTGAAACGCCATGAGGTCATGTCGGCGATTTCGCATCTGGAAAAGGCCCGCGACATGGCACCGGCCACATCACAGGTGCGCAATGATTACGGTTATGCCTTGTTGTTGGTGGGCCGGTATGACGATGCCGCGTTTGAACTGCGTACTGCACTGGAGTTGGCCAATGGCCAGGGGCCGGTTCGACAGAATCTGGCGGTGGCATACCTGATGAGTGATAACAAAAAAGGCATTCAGGAATTGCAGTCTCAATATGGTTTCTCGGCGGATGAACTGGCCTATGCAGAGAAACTCAGTCAACAATTCGGGAGGGCCGCACCATGAAAAAATGGCTTTTGGTATGTCTATTGCCGGGGCTGGCTGTAGCAGCCGAACCCCAGCAGGACTACAGCTTTGGTGTTTCTGACCAGGTGGTGGATAACGTGCCGGAAACGGTGACTGACTGGCTGCTGAACCAGCAGCGGGACTCCCGGCCGGCAGAGAAAAGTGAGCTGTCTGCTCCTATCTATGTGGATACTCAGCGCCGCCTGGCGGATTCATTCCGCACGGCCATACCGGATACCTTCGGTGAACAGACCCGCGACGAGTAATTACCGGCGCCAGCAAGGCGCCCTGACGGTAATTACGCCGCTATTGCTGGTGATCGTCGTCATCCTGTCGGTGATGGCACTGGATGGTGCGCGCCTGTATATGCTGCGTGGCGAAATGCAGGCGCAGGTAAATGTGGCGGCGCAGGCAGCGGCGGGCGAAGCGCAGAGTTGTGGTGGCCAATTTGTCAGTACGGCAGTGATCCAGGCCCGGGCACTTGCCGCCGCTAAGGCTCAGGGTTTTAGTGAAGAGGATGGCTCGTTGCAGGTTCAGGTCGGCCTGATTGAAGACGCGGACGACAGCGATGTTCTTTCGTTTCGGCCGGTGAACTTCGTTGAAGAAAGTAATGCCGTACTGGTGACCTATACCCGCAACGAACCGATCTCCATGCTGCTGCCACAGTCCGTTTTCGGCAGCCTGGATATCACGGTGAATGCGGCGACTCGCAAGGAAGTTGTTGCCACTATCAGTGCTGCTGGCGGTACGGCCGGGGTGGGTGGTGATGCCAGTCTGCTGGGGGCATTGTTGGGCCGTGTTTTGGAGCAGCCGGGGTTTTCTCTGGATCCGACCAGCCTGGATAGCCTGGAAAATGCGACTGTTCGACTTGGTGATCTGCTGTCCAATCTCGGGGTCGATGACGTGGCAGAATTTCTGGACCTGGATGCCGACTTGCTGGCAACGGCTATCGGGGATGTTGGCGGTGTTGCGGCGCCGATTGCCACCATGCTGGATGATATCGCGGTCTCTCAGGGCATCGAAACCATCAAAGTCGGTGACATTATTGAAGTGGTTGAGGGTGCATCTGTTCCGGAAGACAGTGAATTCCCCGTTTATGATCTGGTGATCAGTCTGGTGCTGAATCTGGCAGAACAGCAGCAAGCAGGCGAGGGAGGGATATTGGACCTGCCTCTCAATATCAATGATCTCAACATCCCGTTAATTGCCAATATCAATGCTGTAGACCTCGGGCTTCATGTCGGTGAGCCTCCAACCGTGGTGACAGGCCCAGCCAGGCAGGATCAGGATGGCAACTGGAAAACGCAGTTCTACGCACCGGATGTGACCCTGCAGCTTTCCGCCAACGCACAAATATTGCCTATCGGTCTGTTGGGAATTGTAGAGTTTTCGCTGGCAGATCTGGATATTCCCCTGTCGGTCAATGCTGGTGGTGGCGAAGGGGCTCTGGTGTCAGCGGAGTGTGCCAAAGGGGCTCAGAACACCGTTGAGTTTGCGGTAAACCTGGAAAGGGAAGTGGCGCGTATCGTTACGGGTTCGCTGGATAGTGACGGAAATCTGCAGCCTGCGGCGCTTGATGCCGATGTCGGCGAACTACAACTTCTTTCCGGAATTTTGAAGCTGGGGCCGTTATTGCATCTCAATGCGGAAGTGGATGGTTCTGTTCCTGGAGTGGAAGAAACCGTTGTGCTGGATCCTCGTTATGACCTCTATTGCGACCCCGTAGAGGGTTGTTCAGATCTGTCTCACGAGGAGCTTGGTGATGGCCTGTCCGGTCTGGATCTGGGGATAACGATCAATGAGGCAACATTGCTGGAAACCGGCCAATTTGGCGGTATTCCCCTGGGCTCGCTGCTTAATCCGGTTGTGGATCTGATTGAAGATTTATTGTCCGATGTGGTGGCCAGCCTCGGTGAAGGCCTGATCAATCCGCTGTTACGCACACTGGGTGTGGGATTGGGCGGGATATCCGTCAATATATCGGCAGCCAATCAGGATGGGGTTCAGCTTATCGAAAACATCGATGTGGCGGACTGATCCTGGATAGGAAAGTATAAAAAAGGCCGCTTGCGCGGCCTTTTTGCTATCAGGCAGTTGTGGCCTGCTGTGGCCGGTAATGGGCCAGACGATCCGCAAACTCCTGCAAGGCAACAATGCCGGATTCCCTGGCATCGTGATACCACTGCTCTAACGCTTCCACCATTTCTGCGGAGTTACGGCTAGTTTGGCTCCAGATGTCCTGCAGACGAAGACGAAATTGGTAGATGGCCTCCAGGGTTTCGTTACTTTCGGTTAATTTCTGCAGATGCTTTTTCTGGCTCGGTTTGATCAGGGTGATATCCCGGTGCAGTAACGCCTTGGCGCGGCCGTATAGGTCGCGTGTGGCGTCACAGGCGCGAGCCTGTTCCTGTTTGAAGACCGGGGTGATCACGGTTTTGCGGTAATGACGCATAACCTGAAAACGGTGTTGCATGACGCCGCGCAGGGCATCAAGGTCAATTCCGTGGGCACTTTTCTCCAGGGCCGGTTTCGGCGCGACTTTTTTCACCTTGGCCAGTCCCAGCATCTCGAACAGGCGAATCCAGGCCCAGCCGGCATCAAATTCAAAGCGGCGTACGGACAGCTTGGCGGAATTTGGATAGGTGTGGTGATTGTTGTGCAGCTCTTCGCCGCCAATCAGGATGCCCCAGGGCGAAATGTTGCGTGACGCATCGGCGCACTCGAAGTTCCGGTAGCCCCAGTAGTGGCCCAGGCCGTTAATGACGCCAGCGGCGAACAGCGGGATCCAGATCATCTGTACGGCCCACACGGTAATGCCCGCGGCGCCAAACAGCAGCAGGTCGATGACTGCCATCAGGGCGATGCCGCCCATGGGGAAACGGGAATAGACGTTACGTTCCACCCAGTCGTTCGGGCAGCCAGCGCCATACTTCTTCAGGGTCTCTTCGTTTTCCGCTTCTTCGCGGTACAGTTCGGCCCCTTCGCTCAGTACTTTACGAATGCCTTTCACCACCGGGCTGTGCGGGTCCTCTTCGGTCTCGCACTTGGCGTGGTGTTTGCGGTGGATGGCGGTCCACTCCAGGGTGTTCTGGGCGGTGGTGAGCCACAGCCAGAAACGGAAGAAATGCTTGAGCACCGGGTTCATGTCCAACGCCCGGTGCGCGGAATAGCGGTGCAGGTAGACGGTGACGCTGACAATGGTCACGTGGGTCATGGCCAGGGTGATCAGCACCAGGGCACCGAGACTCGGAGCCAGCAGGCCCTCACTCAGATAATTCAGCATAGATGTCGCACAGTAAAAAGACGGAGCCGCTATTGTGCCCTACCCGGGATGACGGGCATAAGACACTAAACGGGTCAAATTCGGACTTTACGGCCAATCAGGGTCCCAAAGGTGCCTGTTGACTGACGGATGGCTGCTGCGGCCGTTATGCGTTGCGCTGTAACAACAGGTGGCCCTGGGGATCGACGGTGGCATGCCAGTCTGCGGCCAGCCAGGTGGTGCCCACGGCTTCGTAGATCAGGGCGGGCCCGGTGATGCGTTGGCCGGCGCCCAGTGATTCACGGTTATACACGGCCGCCGCTGTGTGCATGCCTGGTAGCGTAATGTGGCGTTCTGCTGACGCGCTCCGGGTATGGCGGTCCGGCTGGGTTGGCGGGTTGCTCTGGGCCTGGCTCTGGACGCGCAGGTTGACCTGCTCAACGGGGAGCCCCAGCTGGTGACCAAAGCGTTGCTGGTGGGCGGTATGGAAGCGGCTTTCCCGGTCGGCCAGCGTGGGGCCCCAGTCAATCTGCAGGACGGAAGATTGCCCCCGGTAGCACATGTCCACGAATACCCGGTGGCGAATCCGGTCTGCGCTGACGCCTTCGGCCATCAGTTCTGTCTGGCCCTGTTGCTGCAGCTGCGCAATACGCTCGTCCAACAGGGATTCGTCCACCTGTGCTGGCAGAGCCTGCAGCATTTCCCGTTTGCGCGGGGCGTAGACCAGCCCCTCGGCGGACAGGACGCCTGCCCGTTGCGGCACAATGGCTTGGGTCATGCCCAGGTTGTCGGCCAGCGCGCAGACATGCAGGCCGCCGGCGCCACCGAAGCTCATCAGTGCGAAGTCCGCGGGGTCGAAGCCTTTCTGGATGGAGATTACCCGCAGCGCCTGGGTCATGTGTTCGTTGGCCAGGGCCAGTACCCCGTCGGCGGCTTGCTGGCGCGTCAGGCCCAGGGCCTGGGCGAGCCTGTCCATGGCCTGTTCCGCGGCGGGCACATCCAGCGCCAGTGAGCCACCGAGTGCAAAGTCCGGCTGTAGCCGGCCCAGCACCACATTGGCATCGGTGACGGTGACCTGTTGCCCGCCTTTGCCGTAGCAGGCGGGGCCGGGGTCGGCACCAGCGGATTGCGGGCCCACATGCAGCAGGCCCGCGTCATCCACATAGGCCAGCGAGCCGCCGCCAGCGCCGATGGTGTGCATGTCCACCATGGGAACGGCCACCGGATAGGGGCCAATGTGGCCCTGCTGGGTGAGGCGGATATCGCCATCAAGCAAGGCCACATCGGTGGAGGTGCCGCCCATGTCGAAGGTCATCAGCTGCGGTTGCTGCAGCTGCTGCCCCAGTCGCTGGGCAGCGGCCAGCCCGCCGGCAGGGCCGGACAACAGCAGGTTGACGGCCAGATCGGCCGCCTGCTGAGAGGCAATGGTGCCACCGTGGGATTGCATGATAGCCAGTGGCGCGGGGGCCGTGGCCTGTTGCAGGCGTTGCAGGTAGTCGGCGACGCGGGGGGCCAGCCAGGCATTCAGCCAGGTGGCCATGCCCCGTTCGTATTCGCCCCGGGTGGGCAGTATCTGGTGTGATGGGCTCACCGCAAAGCCGGCATCACGCAAGGCGTCATTGAGCCGTTGTTCGTGCTCCGGGTTCAGGTAGCTGAACAGCAGGCACAGGGCGATGGATTCCGGGTCCAGCTCGCGGACGGCGCTCAACAGGGTGGCAATGTGGGCGTCGGTGAGCGGTGTCACGGGGTGGCCGGCGGCATCCAGCCGTGCCGGGCAGCCGAGCGCGGGCAGCAGGCTGACCGCAGAGGCGTTGCTGGGGGGCGTCAGATTGTAGAGTTCTGGCCGGTTCTGGCGGCCAATGCGGAGAATGTCCTCCAGCCCTTCATTGGTAATCAGCAGTGTGCGGGCGCCCTTGCCTTCCAGGGCCGCGTTGGTGGCCACGGTGGTGCCGTGAACAATGGCTAACTGCCCGCTGGCCATGGCATCACTCAGGCCAAGCTCCGTGATGCCCTGCAGGATGGCCCGCTCCGGGGATGAGGGTGTGGACAGCACTTTGTGGATGCGCGGTTCACCGTCGCCCAGCAGAACAAAATCAGTAAAAGTGCCGCCGGTATCGACGCCGAGCCAGTAGGAAACGGACATATCAGTTGACAGTTAACAGTTGAAAGTTGACAGCGAAAGACAAAAAAACTGGCAGCAAGGTAACATAGCTGGCGCCAGCGCGCCCTTCGCTGTCAATTGTCCACTATCAACTGCCAACTGATTGTCTTATGCCTGAATTACCTGAAGTGGAAACCACCCTGCGCGGCATTCGCCCGCATGTGCAGGGGCGCATTTTGACGTCGGTGACGGTGCGTGAGCCGCGCCTGCGCTGGCCGGTCAGTGAGGCCCTTTATGCGTTGCGTGATTGCCCTGTTGTGGCCTTGCGCCGGCGGGCCAAGTACCTTCTTATCGAGCTGGAGCACGGGCAGGTGCTGATTCATCTGGGCATGTCCGGCACCCTGCGGGTGGTGGATGCGAGCTTGCCATTGCGCAAACACGACCATGTGGATCTGTTGCTCGATAGCGGCAAGGTGCTGCGTTTCAATGATCCGCGCCGGTTCGGCACGGTGCTGTTCCAGGCCGGCGAAGAGCCACACAGCTTGTTGCAGTCGCTGGGGCCGGAGCCGCTTAGTGAGGCTTTTAGCGGTGAGGGGATGTTTGCCCGTTCCCGGGGGCGAAAGGTGGCAGTGAAGAGCTTCATCATGGATAACGCCACGGTGGTGGGGGTGGGCAATATTTACGCCCAGGAAAGCCTGTTTATGGCCGGTATCCATCCATCACGGGCGGCCGGGCGTATTTCCCTGGCGCGCTATCAGGCGCTGGCGGAGGCCATCAAGGTGGTGCTGGCCCGGGCGATTGAGGCGGGCGGGACGACCCTGAAGGATTTTACCCGTGCGGATGGTCAGCCCGGGTATTTTGCCCAGTCGCTGAATGTATATGGCCGCGCTGGCCAGCCCTGCCTGCAATGCGAAGCCATCCTGAAGGCGGATCGGCATGGCCAGCGCAGTACGGCCTATTGCCCGCAATGCCAGCGGTGACGGGGGTGCAGGATGGGGGGGATCGCCTTGCGTCGGTGCTGATCAATGATTGAGCGCCAGACCTATTGCTGGCCTAAGAACAAAGGTGTAGATTGTGATGCAATTGTCGGAATATTAACGACTTAGCTGAAACAATGTCAGCGATACTTTAACTTGAAACGGTGATTTCAGTGTGGATGCATGGCGTGAGAATTTGCTGTCACAGGAGGTTTTCTGAAGGAATGTCGTATGGGTATACGATTGACTGAAGAAAATCTTCTGTGGCGGAGAAGGCTCGCGTCAGGCGCCGCGATGAAGTCAGGGTTTCAGGTTCAACTATAAAAATACAAGAGGGACTCACCATGAAGCGAGCAAAGCGCCCGGTAGTGGCATCCGTACTCGCCTCCACCATGCTGTTTGCTGCCATGGCGCCCGTCACGGCACAGGCGGCTGAATCACAGCTGGATCGGCCGGGGGAAATGGCGATGATCGGCGACGCGGTTTTTGCGCGCCCATTGCTGCTGGCATCCACGGTGGTGGGAGCAGGCCTTTATGTGGTCACGCTGCCGTTCAGCCTGCTGGGGGGCAATCCGGGAGAAGCCGGTGAAGTGCTGGTGATGAATCCGGGCAAGAATACTTTCGTTCGTTGCCTCGGTTGTACGCCGGCTCAGCACGAGAGCCTGAAGGCAGAAAAAGAACTGCAGGAAAACGAAAAACAGGAACAGGAAGCGGTGGCCAGCGCAGAATAATCGTTGTTCATTGCACCATAAAAAAGCCCCGCACTTGCGGTAATACCGTTCACTTAAGGTTCTGTGCCATGCCTAAAGCCTTCGCGATGTAAACATCGCTTCCCACAATCTCCCTCAAACTTTGGGATTGGTGGGAAGTCATGCTCGCATGACGAAGATGTTGGCGCAGCGCTGCTTCTCTTAAGTGAACAGCATTGCCGCACTTGCGGGGCTTTTTTATGGTTGGCAGACGGCCGAGACGGGGCTCAGGCGCAACCAAGTTTGAGGCAACTGCCTTTTTCAGTGCACAGCTCGGCGAACAGCGTGTCGCAGAGGCTGGCTACTTTGCTGCTCAGTGCGTCGTCATCAAAGGGGGGGGCGTCAAGCGGCTGCCATTGCAGGGCATTGAGTTGGAGCTGCACGTTGCGCAGTAGCAACCTGTGAGGGTCTTTCAGATCGTACATATCCAGGATGCCGTCGGCATGGATCAGCGTATGCATGCCCATGGACATGGACCACTGGCCAATGCTGAATGTCAGCGGGTCCTGGCCATGGTCTTCCAGTTCGTTACTGCTAATGGCATCGCGAACCACCTGTTCTACCATCCTGCCAATAGGCTGGGTGGCGGTCAGGAACTGCTCCCGGCGGCTGGGTGATGACGCCAGCCAGACCACTTCGGTCATGATGTACTGTTCGAGCCGGAAGTGTTCAGGGTAATGCTGGGCAAACAGTGAGTAGGCCAGAGCAAAGCCCAGCATCTTGTCGCGGTTGGGAAGGTCGGAATGGGCGACTTTCTCGAAGTATTCCCGCCGCGTGGTGGTCAGCTCGGTGCAGACCGCGATGAGCAGGTCTTCCTTGGAGGCGAAGTGGTGATAGAGTGTGCCCGTGGCAAAATTGCAGCTGCGGGCAATGGCCGCCATCTGCACGCCCAGCAAGCCTTCATCGCAGAGCTGTTGCCGGGTTGCCTCAATAAAGAGCTGTTCTCTTTCTGCCAGCGCTTGTTCGCGCCCGCTGCGTGTTTTTGTCATAGTCATAATCTTTTGTGATCCCGCCATTCAGTGTGAATAGCCTTGCAATAGGGTTCAAGCGCTTTTGTTGTCGTGCAGACAAACGTGCCGCCTACAGAAGCGCCGCTGCCAGTTTTTCCAGCAAGCCGTTCAGGTGACGTAAACCATTATCGGTACAGGCCAGTCGTTGGTCTGTGATGGCGAGCAACCCCTGCTGTTCCAGCGGGACAAGGGCGTTTTGCCATTGCCAGACCGGCTCTCCGGTGGCGTCCTCCAGTGTCTGCCAAGTGATGCCGTTGACCAAGCGCAAGCCGTTGAGCAGGGCCTCAAACAGGCGGTCCTCGCGGGCAATGGACTGGTACTGGCGGCGAGCATGGGCGGCGTCGGTCAGGTAGTCCTCGGGTTTTCGGGTTTTCTGGTAACGATGCACGCTGCCCTGTGTCGCGTCAGTGATCTTGCCGTGAGCACCGGCGCCTATGCCAAGATAGTCCCCGAATTGCCAGTAATTGAGATTATGCCGGCAGCGGTGTCCAGATTGCGCGAAGGCGGAAATTTCGTAGCGCTGGTAACCGTGCTGCGCGAGCAGGGCGAAGCCGGCCTGTTCGGTGTCGGCCATGGCGTCGCCGTCTGGCTGGATCGGAGGCGCGCGGTAGAAAACGGTATTGGGCTCGATGGTCAGCTCGTACCAGCTCAGGTGCGTGGGTTGCAGGGCGATGGCCTGCTGCAGATCGTCCAGGGCCTGGGCGTGGCTCTGCCCGGGCAGCGCATGCATGATATCCAGATTGAAATTGTCGAAGCCGGCGGCTTGCGCCTGGTGGGCGGCGTCGATGGCGGCGCTGGCATCGTGGATGCGCCCCAGCGCTTGCAGATGCGTGTTATTGAAACTCTGGACACCGATAGACAGGCGGTTGATGCCTGCCGCGCGAAAGCCTTCGAAACGGCCGGCTTCCAGGGTGCCCGGGTTGGCTTCCAGGGTGATCTCGGCGTCTGGCTGCAGGGTCAGCCGCTGGCGAATACCCTGGAAAAGTTGTCGGTAAAAGTCGGCGGACATCAGGCTGGGGGTGCCGCCGCCAATAAACACCGTTTCCACCGGACGGTCACCGATCAGCGGTAAATCCTGTTCCAGATCGGTAAGCAGAGCCTGCAGGTAGGCAGCTTCCGGAATCTCGCCCCGCTCATGGGAGTTGAAATCGCAATAGGGGCATTTGCGCACGCACCAGGGGGTGTGGATGTACAGCGAAAGCGGCGGATTGGTCAGGGGCATGAGTGTTGAAGCAGCTGAGGCAATGGGAAGAGAGTGGGCATGGTAGCAGAATGGTTGATAGTTGATAGTTGACAATGGACAGCGAAAAACAAAGAGTTGCGTCGAGCTATGGGGCTTCCTGGGTTTTAGCTGTCAACTGTCCACTGTCAATTATCAACTGGTTTATATGGTGCATATCTGGGTTGATGCGGACGCGTGCCCGCGTCCGGTGAAAGAAGTGTTATTCCGTGCTGCGCAGCGGGCGCAGGTTCCCTGCACCCTGGTGGCGAACCAGCATATCGCCGTACCGCGTACGCCGTTGATCCGCTCCATTCAGGTGGGGCAGGGCTTTGACGTGGCGGATAATGAAATCGTGCAGCGCTGTGAGGCCGGGGACCTGGTGGTGACCCAGGACATACCATTGGCGGCGGAAGTGGTGGAGAAAGGCGCGGAAGCGGTGACTCCCCGTGGTCACTGGCTGGACAAGGATACCGTGCGCGAACGCCTGAATATGCGTGATTTCATGGAAGAAATGCGTTCGGCGGGGATGCAGACCGGCGGCCCGGCCAGCTTCTCCAACCAGGACAAGGGGCGGTTTGCCAATGCGCTGGACCGCTGGTTGGCGCGGGCTCAGAAGTAACCCATCACCCCGACCTGCCCCCAGCTGAGGTCACCACCGCCATCGCGGCGCACATCTTCTCCGGCCCAGCTGTGCTGCCAGCCGGCCCACAGGTTGACTGCCCGGTGGCAGTGCCAGGTGAGCATCACGCCCACTTCGCGGTGATTGGGGCCGTCATAATCTTCGCTGGCGTAACCCTGATCATAGGCTTGTGTCAGCCGCAGCTGCGCGATGCCGGTTGCCCAGAGCGGCTGTTCCCCCACCAGCGATAGCGCATAGAAAGCACCGTCGGCCTGCTTGCTCCAGGTGCCGTCTGCGCGCAGGGCCAGCCAGGGCCGTAGATGGGTGGCAATACCGAAGCCCGCTTCCACGTCATCAGGGGTGTCCAGTGCCGGGTCGTCTGCGTGGAACTGCAGGTAAGTCACGTTCAGGTACGGCTCCCAACGGCCGATGCCCGGCGCGTATTCCGCGAACAGGTTGTTCTCCCGGTAGCCGCTGCTGCCGGCGCCCCAGGCCTGCCAGACCCCCAGGGCCCCGTGGTCTTTTGTCAGGTCGCCGCCAAGGCTATGCAGGCTGTGGCCATCGAGGTTGTCGCGGCCTTCGCTCACATAGCGGCTGTGCCATTGCGTCTGCAGGCTGCCGTGTAGCGGGTTGGCCTCGCTCAGGGCGGCAGGCAGTAGCAGGGCAAGGCAGAGGTAATGCTGTGGATAAGGGCGACGTGGGGTTGGCACCGAAGCGGCTCCTTGCTGACGGTAAACCCTGACCTTATCAGAGAGGAGCGGAGGTGCGGTGAAGGTTCCCAGGCGACCGGCTAGGCTTTCAGTGCTTCAATCAACATGCCCATGGCCTTGCCCCGGTGGCTGATGGCATTTTTTTCCTCCGCGGGCAACTGCGCGGCGGTGCAGCCTTTTTCTTCCACAAAGAAATGGGGATCGTAGCCAAAGCCTTGCTCGCCCTGGGGTTCCAGCACGATGCGACCGTTCCAGTTGCCCTGGCAGATTAACGGGGTGGCGTCGTCTTCGTGATGCATCAATACAATCAGTGCCACGTAGCGGGCCTGGCGAGCCTCTTCCGGAATCTCGGTGAGCATCTCTACCAGCAGGGCGTTGTTTTTGGCGTCGGTGGCGCCGACCCCGGAAAAGCGGGCAGAGAAAATGCCGGGGCTGCCGTTCAGCGCGGCGACCTCGAGCCCGGAATCGTCGGCGATGGCAGGCAGGCCGGTGTGCTTGCAGGCATTGCGGGCCTTGATGATGGCGTTTTCCACAAAGGTGCTGCCGGTTTCTTCGGCTTCCGGCACATCGAATTCACTCTGGGCGACCACTTCAATATTCAGCGGCGCCAGCAGGTGCTGCATTTCAGCGAGTTTCTTGGCATTGCCGGAGGCGAGTACGATTTTTTCCATGGGGAACTCCTGACGTCGTTAGCTGCTAGCGTCTAGCCGCGAGCCACGAGAAAAAGATAAAAGAGCGGGAACCTGGATCGCGAGTTCCACACTGTCTAACGTCGTAGCTCGTAGCTCGTAGCTCGTAGCTCGTAGCT
>NZ_LWEZ01001548.1:0-13278 GCF_001634945.1 Alcanivorax sp. HI0044 | reverse complement strand
GACAGCCGGGATTCCGGGAGACGGGCATCATCTGTTCGGGGTCTATGTGATGGGAGCCATCGGCGTGGTGTATGCACTGGCGCTGGTGTCTGGTCTGGTCGTGTTGCTGCCGACGTTGGTGAAGGACTTTCTGGCCCTGCGCAGGGGCAAGAATCTGAAGCGTTTCTGGCTGGATGCCCATAACGTTATTGGCCTGACCAGTCTCCCGTTCCATCTGATGATTGCACTGACCGTCATTGTCTTTGCGTTCCATGACTTTCTCTACGATGCCCTGTCACTGACCACCTACAAGGAGCGCCCGCTGTTCGAAATGCATGAGCATCACGATAGGGGGGTGGAAACCGTGGCAGGCAATCTCCTGCCTCCACAGACGCTGTTGGCTAACCTGCAACAAGCCGCTCCGGATTTTATTCCCCGGGAAATGCAGTATTTGGGGCCGGTGAGCGAACATGCGGAAGTGCGCATTGGTGGCGAAAATCTGGATCATATGGTGCGCGGGGCTGACCGTGGTTTTGCTGCCATGGACCCTTACACCGGGGAACTGGAAGGCACCGAGTACCTGCCCGGTCACGAGAATGCCTGGACGGACATCGTCATCAGTATTTTTGCGCTGCACTTCGGCAGCTACGGTGGCGCTTTCATGCGCTGGGTGTATGTCTTCATGGGGCTTGCTGGTGCGTTTCTGTTTTATACCGGCAACCTGTTGTGGGTGGAAACCCGACGCCGCAAACAGCGTCGTAATGGTGGGCAAGTGGAACAAAAGCGCAGCACGCGTTTGATGGCCAGCGCTACCGTGGGGGTGTGCTGGGGCTCCGTGGCCGGTATCGCGATTGCCATGACTGCCGGCAAGTGGTTGTACCGTGGGGTCGATCCGGCATCGCTGTACCTGTGGGCGTATTACTTTGTCTTTCTGGCGGCGGTGGCTTGGGCGTTTGTCCGTGGTCCGGGGCGCAGTGCGGTGGAGCTGATTGCCTTTGCCGGGGTCGCCTGGTTGACCGTGCCGGCCACCGCTCTACTGGCATACCTGTTCCCGGCCATGCCGGCATGGATACAAACCGCACCGGGGCCGCTGGCGGTGGATGGTACGGCGCTGGTGGCGGGTGTATTGCTGCTGGAGATGGCCCGGCGTACGGCAAAGCGCGTTTTCCATGGTAATACCGACAGTGTTTGGTATGCCGGCAAACCGGCGGGCGAGCCGGATAGCGTTGCTGCCGGGGTAGAACACGCCTGACGGGGCGCCAAATCGGTTGCAATATCAGTTTCAATCAGGCCGCAACATGATACTAATCGTCATGTTGCGGTTTTTTTGTCACCCTTTTATTTAGCAATAAATTGATAAACACAAAAACGCTTATCGTCTGCGAAGTGAGATATCACTCTGTAAAAGAAGGAGTTAGCGGTTGAGACAAGTGTGCTAAAAGTGTCTTGTATGCCGAAAGGGTAAATAAAACACTGATTTTTGTGGGTTTTTAAATTACAAAAGCTAACGTGCAGGGGCTGGCGCACTATCGCATTCATCCGTGACTATGTAGTCCGAAAACAAGAACAGGGTGACATGATGCGAACAATAAAATTCCCCACCATCGCCTGCCTGCTGCTTTTGCCGTTGCTGCATGCCTGTGAAGAAGAACCGGATGTGTTCGTGCCGCCGGATCCTGGCAATGCTCTCATTTACGCCTATCCGGCCAGCGGCATGGTGGACCTGCCTTTGGGTAGCAAGCTGCTGCTGACGTTTTCCAATGGCATTGATGAGGCCGCGGTCCAAGGAAGATTGTCACCCTGACGGTGATGGCTTTGTCGGCGCGCTTTGTCTGGCGGATAGCGAAGGCAATCTGGTCGATCTCAATAGCGCCGAAGTGTCGAACCGGGACCGTACCTTGACGTTTTCCATGGAAAGCCTGCGTGCCGGTGAGCAATACCGCCTTTGGGTATCACCGGAGATTGCCCCGGGGGTGGTGAACCTGGAGCTGGACGGTCCGCTGATCACCTTCCGCACTCGCCAATACGATCCGGTGCCGGACCAGGCGCCGGGGGTGCTGGTCATCAATCAGGAAAACCCTGAGGTCTATCTGCCCGACTCTGAAGGCGCGGCACGTTTTCCGTTCATGGATTTTTCGCCGGTACGCATCACCCTTACCGAACCACTGGTGCAAACCACCGTGCGCTAGGGCGATACGGTCAAGTTGGAACATCAGCAAACCGGTGAACTGGTGGATGTGAGGATTCTCAGTGAACGCCATTACATCACCCTTGATCCGAAGGAAGACCTGATCGGCGGGGATACCTACACGCTGACACTGGATGGTCTGGAAGATTTTGATGAGGACTTGTTGGAAACGGTCACCTATACGCTGACGCCCCGGCTGTCCAAAGATGATGTGGCGGACCGCAACCCGCCGATCAAGCAGTTGATGAAGGCCCAGCCTGCACTGGGGGATCCGGGGTATCCGCAAACCTCGCGCCTGCATGGGTTGCCGCTCAACCAGTTCAACCTGGAAACCGAGGCGCTGGGGATCACCCAGGTGAATGCCATGCCTCTGGTGCTGGAAGGCTGGATGGGGCGTCCGGATGAGCATGTGGAGGCGGTACCGGTGGTGGCCCGTGCCGGGCAGCAGCTGCGCATTACCGGTATTGACCCGATCCTGTTGGGCGGTGAAGTACGCACGCCCATGTTCACCGGTGACCTGATCGGCACCTTTGTCACTGACGTGACCGGCTATCTGACCACCAATCCCTATCGGCCTGAGGGCTTTCAGCCCGATGACGATTTTGCGCCGATGTATGTCTACATGAATTTCGATCTCGCCATGCATGCGGTGGAACCGCGAGGCAATGCATCGGTGAACCAGAACCTGATGCATGTGCAGGCGGTTGGTGTGGTGGACGTAAAAGATGGGGCGTTGACGTTTGAGGTCTTCCGCACTCTGGAACTGGATATTCTCAGTGGCGCGGCCAAGGTTAGCGCCGACTTTGCCTTGGGGGTGCGTGCCGATTCGGAATTCAAGTTTGATCAGCTCAACCGCGACCCACTGCAGGCCACCGGCTCCTTCCCCGAACATAATCAGGTCCAGGTGGAACCCAGCAACAATATCATTGTGGTATTCAACGAGCCGGTGAGCGATGACGGTATGGAGGGGGTTCAGCTGTTCCGTCAAAACAGCAGCGAGCCGGTGCCGATCCAGGTACGCAGCAGCGGTTCCAATCTGGTCATTACACCGCTCAATGAACTGGCGGCGGGGGAGCGCTATAACCTGGATCTGGGCGATAACCTGAAAGACATGGATATCTTCGATCCCTCGCACCTGGAATTTGTGCCCGGTGATGCCACCGACGGCAGCGGTCAGATTGTTTTTGATACCGCCAGCTACGCGGCCAACAACGATGCACCGGTGCTGCCGCCCGTGGTGCTGGGGCTGTATCCGGGTATCGGTTGTGCCCTGGAAGACCGTGGCGTCGAGCAGCAGGATGCCCAGGGGAACACCCTGGAAATGGCTGGGCGCTGTGCCGGCGGCCTGGCAGAAGATTCACTGTATTACCCGTTCTTTTACGACGTCAGCCGCCCCATTGAAGTGAGCTTCAATATGCCCATGGAGCTGGCGTCCATGACCTTTGGCACCATTGCTGCGGATGGCGAGTCCTGTGAAGGCGGAGCCATGTGTCTGGCTGAAGCAACGGATAGCGGTTGGGAGTCTATTCCGCTGTCAGCCCGTCGTAACAGCCTGCGTCTGCGTGCGGTGCCGCCCCCCAACACCATGGTGCCGGGGAAGGCATATCGGCTGGTGATCAACGGTGGTGACAATGGGGAGGACGTATTTCGTAGCCATGACCGGTTCGACAATCTGGGTATCAATACGGATCCGCTCAATGGCATGGGCACCTGTGGCTCTCTTTCCAATATGCCCTGTGAAGGTGGCCCACCAATTCTGATTGATTTTACCGCGACGGCTGACGTCGGGGCGGCTTATGCCACCGTGCTGACACGCAAGTACACGGACGTAAACGGTAACGGGGTTCAGGACGCGGACGAGCCAGACGCAGAAAAAAACCACGCCCGGGGCTTTATCAAAAGCACCGGGGGCCTGATTGGCGGTGCCAATCTTGATGAGGGGGACCAGATCTTTACTCATGCGGCCTTGCCCATGGCGTTCCTGCCCAAGGCGCCGCTGGACCTGAGTTACATCGGCATGGAGGATGAAGGCAATGGCCGCTGGTGTGCCACCAATGAAGATGCCGACGGGGATATTTATTGTATCCAGACCGTTGGCGACACCGCCATTCCAGTGGAAATCAATGCCCAGCATGTGATGGGAACGTCACTGACCGCCAACGCCAATCTGGCGATCCCGGTGCTGGGTGATCTTATTCCCTTGCCCCTGGAAACCGGTGCACTGGTGCTGCGTTTCCGGCCCTATGACGACATGCCGCCGCAGCCGTTGCGCGGTTTTGTTATCAATGCCATCGATCCCGACACCGGTGAGGAAATGGAAGACCCGGTTTTCATTACCCGCCTGGATGCCTGGCTTGATGCTCCGGATGTTCGTCTTTTTTCAGCACTGATTCCTGGTGGCGCAGCCATTCCCAATGTGGCTGACGCCAACGTGAGAAGCCTGCCGGTGTCCGCCTACCTGAATGGGCCGGTGAAGTTCCTGCGCAATGGTCAGATAACGCTGGAATCCAGCAATGCCTCGGCCATTGCGGCCTCACTGAATCTGAGTATCGACCTGGGTGCCCTTATTCCGGTGTTGGGCGACCTGCTTGATCTGATTATTGGCGGGGTGCTGCCGGAAGAGGGGGTTGGCTCTCTTGAGCTGGGTATTGCCAAGGATGACTTCCGTATCCGTGTGGTCAACAACCCGGCCCACGCACGCTTTACCTCGGTGGGTCAGGAAAATGCGGGAGACCAGTAACAATGAGAACAACAATGAGTCATAAAAAGCGTTTTTATCTTGCTGTTGTATTGGGGCTGCTTGGCGCTAATGCCTCTAATGCCTCTGCTGCTCAGGATCTTTACGGGCCGGACTATCCCGGGGTGAAGTTCACTCAGAAACTGTTCGGCGAGGACCGGCTCTACTTTCGTCTCGGGGCGATCTACATGAGCCCGGATGTGAAGACCAACTCCATTACCCTGAGTAATCTGTCGGAAATCGCGGAAGTGGCGGTGGAACCAGGGGAACAGGAGGGGGATGCGTTCAGTGATCCGCTCACCATCCCGGCGGCCACCATTGGTTATAAGCTGCGTTGGGGCGTCTGGGGCGGTGGTTGGTCGCTGGAGACCATGGCCGCCATGCCGCCGACTCTTGAACTCAAGGCCAAGGGGCGCATTGCCGATGTGCCTCTGGTGACGGAAGCGAATGGCATCCCTACCGGTGTGCCAGCGCTGGGAGAAAAAGTGGCGGAAACCAAGGTGGCGCCTCCCATGGTGACATTGGTTAAGCGTTTTCGTAACGAGCGAAATTTCCGCCCTTATGCCGGGTTGGGAGTGGTGTATTTATTCACCTATGACAGCCACGTGACTAACCCCATTCTTACTGAAGTGGGCGAGCCGGAATTGGAAATCGAGAACAAGTTTGGCTGGGTTGGCCAGGTGGGGGTGGACTGGCGGATGACGGACTACTGGTGGCTGGCGGCGGATTTTAAATACATCAGCGTGAAAGATGTTTCGGCCACGGTGGAAAGAACCTTCATCCGGGCGCCAGGTTTGCCGCAGTACCAGTATGCGGAGGTGGGGGACGCGGAGTTCAACGCTGACATGAATGTCTATGCGTTCAGTCTGGGAGTGGGATTCACCTTCTGAAACCCGTTGCCAGTTGGGTTGCTCCGCAACGCGGCGTAACCCAACCATTCGTCAAAAAAACGAGGCAGGTATCACAGGCTGTTTTCTATTTCCGCGAGTTGCTCCTTGCTCAGCACGGAAACACTCTCGGTGGTCTCATCGAAGACCACAAAGACCTGTTCTTTTTTCAACTGTTCACGCACTTGTTCTACTTTGGTGGCGGTGGAAATTTCCGTGTCGCCGTAGTCGGTGCCGTCCCGGGTGACGAATTCTTCAATCAGGTTGTGAAGGGTATCCGCAGGCAAGTCTTTCCAGGGAACAATGATGGGCATAAATCCAGTTCTATAAAAGTGAATAGGGTAAGGGCCGAATTCGATAACGTGTGCAGCCCCTGAATTTCAGTTTTCCGCTTTTGTCTTTTTCTTTAGCGTCAGGCATCAGGCTTGGGGCGTCGTGCTTGCGTCTTATGACAACAGCAACTGGATGCCCGCGCCGATGATGACAATCCAGGACGACAGGACGCCGAGCTGGCGGGGCAGGTTGGCGCTGCTGCGCGGCACCAGCATGCCATAGGCGTAGGACACGCGCCCGGCCAGCAGCAGGATGCCGTACACGTGCAGGGCGCTATTGCCGCCGCCATTGATTTCCAGCAATGCCATCAGGATCAGCGCCAGCGGAATGTACTCCACCGTGTTGCCGTGGGCGCGGATGGCACGGTTCACGTCTTTATGGCCACCATCGCCCAGGGAGACTTTTTTCCCCAGCCGGTAACGGACTACATTGGCGGCCAGGGCGATGACAAGAAAACCGCACAGGGCGGCGTACAGGGCGGTGACTGGCAAGCTTACTAGGGTCATGGTTTCCACTCAGGTTGTCTTTTTCGTTTGCGAACAATAAACCGCGAAGGGTCCAGGGCGTCAACCAATTGTGCGTCCACGGGCAGCGGCTGCCCGGTAATTTTGCTGGCCAGCAAGTCGGCGCACAGCGGCGTGCCGGTAATGCCACGGCTGCCGTGGGCCAGGTTCAGGTAGAGGCCGGTGGCCGCACGATGTGGGTTGTCGGTGGCCACGGGCAACGGGCCGCACAGAGGAACAAAGTCAAGGCTCTGGCAACGAAAGGCCACGCGCCGGTCCTGGATGATAATGGCTTCCCCGCCTAACGCCTGCCAGTGTCCGGGCAGGTAGTGTTTCAGTTGTGCCAGGTTGTCAGCGTCGTCTGCATCGGTGGGGGCGGGTTGGCTGTCGTGTAGATTGAAGGTGGCACCCACGCAGTGCAGATCATCCAGTGCGGGTGTCAGGTAGCCGCCATGGCATTGCGCCTGCTGCCATTGCCGGGACGCCTCGGTGGCCTGGCAATAACTGACCTGACCCCGAATGTGCTTGAGCGGTAGCCAGCCCAGCCCTGGTAGCTGCTGGCTGGCGCCGGCGGCGCAGACTATCACGGCGTTGGCATGCAGCCGGGTGCCTTTGTCCAGCGTGACGCTGGCGGGGGAGCCTTCCTGTAGTGACGTCACGGAGTCATCAAGCAATGTAATCGCTGGATGGTTGAGAAGGTGCCGGCACCAGCGATCCGGGCGCAGGTAACCGCCGCCCACCAGTTCCACTCCATTGCCGGCCAGCGCCGGGCGAAGCAGGTCGGCAGGCCAGGCACCGCTGTCCATGGCGGCAGTGAATTTGTCCCGTTGTTTGTCGTTTACAAAGTGCTGAATGACGCCATTGAGCTGGCCGTCCTGGTCACTGGAGGGAAAGCCGTAATGGTGGAGCCAGCGCAAGGCATGGCGGTAGCTCGTCTGGTAGAAACGATTCTGTGGTGTCAGGTGTGGGCTGGCGGTGCTATAGACGACACCGGCCAGATTCCCGGACGCGCCGGCGGCAATGCCCTGCGGATCCAGGACGGTCACGGTCCAGTGTTGCTCGGCCAGGGCGCGGGCTGTAGTGGCGCCGGCCAGGCCGGCGCCGATGACGATGGCGTGCCGGGATGTGCTGGGCTGGTCGGTTGGGTGCTGGGTGAGGAGGGTGCCGGTCTTGGTCATAGCAAATGTGGTCCCTCTAGTCGGACCGGGATCAGCGCAGTGAATAGGGGAGCGGTCATGGGATCCGTGTGGTTGGCGGCGTCGCTGTGAGGCCCTAGGGTAACACGCTGCGATTACGGAGCTGGCACGTTCTGGGCCGCCTTGAACTCAGCCAGTACACGTTTTGTCTGTTGCAGTAACCAGACGGTTTTCTGCCGGTAGCTGGCGTTGCTGATGCGGATGAAGTTGTCGTTGATCAAGGTGACCAGTAACGCCTGGTTTTGAATTGGGCGGTTGGGTTCTACCCAGCGCATTTGGGCCTGGGCACTGGGGTTGCCTTCCAGGTCCACCAGTCGCTCACTGATGATGCTGAGCGCGTTGGCGCTGTTGCTGAGTGCCTTGTCGACCCGGCGCTGGCGCAGTTCGCTGTAGTAGCCCGCTACGGCGCGCCGGGGTTGCATGGTGTCCCAGCCCGCAGGCAAGCCGGACAGGGTAAGGGAAAGCTGTTCCTTGCCATCCGCATCCCGGTAACGCAGGGTGCGCGCGTGCTCGGAACTGATTTCGCCGTCGAATTGCAGGCCCGCCAGGGTCTTGGGCGCCTGGTAGAGATCCAGTTGTGCTTTACGGTCTGGCAGTGCGCGGGCCTGGTTCTCCGAACCGGTGGCTTTAAGGGTGGCCTTGTCCAGTTTTTGCACGTGAAGCGGTGAATCCGGGGTTTCCTCCACAGGCTTGTCGGCGCAGCCAGAGAGTAGGCTCACCAGTGTGAAGACTGGCAAGAGATAGCAAACTTTTACATTCATGGATCGCAGCATAGGGCAAGGTAAATATCTTGTTAGAAGGGATATGCCGTTGTGTGCAGAGATGTGGCAAAGCATAAGTAGTGGCAAACTACCAGCATAACCGTTTTCAGGGCAGGCGGATGGAAAAGCCATCACATAATATGTCGCCAGACAGGCCACGGTCATCAGCACCGGGGTTGCCGGTTGTCGGCCTGAGAACCAGTGCGGCCATGTTGTTGCTGTTTGCGCTGATCACCGTGCCATTCGCCATCGCCTCGGTCCTTCTGATTCAACATCGCCTGGGCATGCTGGATACCTACGATACCATGCGTGAGGACGTGCGCCTGTTCGATGCGGGGCTGGCCGCGTTCCCGCCGCTTAACGACATGCGCGACCTGGCGCCGGTCGCTATTCACACCCAGGAACCGGAAATCGTGTCCCGCTTTGAACTCAGCCGCTCCCGTGCCGGCAGCCGTTTGCTGGACTTCCTGCAGCGTGTCCGGCAGCGGGATATTCCGGGGCTGAATGATCAGGGCGGGTTGCTGAGCGAGGCCTGGCGCGACCTGACGGTGAAAACCGGTATTCCCCTTGAGGATGTGGTTGGCCCTTTCGACAACGTGAACCAGATTACCCAACGGTTGAGCAATGCCTTGTCCACGGTGTTGTTTGTGTCGGATCTGTCCATAGGCGAGGGGCTGGAACCCAATGAGGTGCTGTCTTTGCCGCTGGGGTCATTCCGCCAGGCCCAGGAAGATATCGGCCTGATCCGGGCGCTGGCTCTGTATGTGAGTCTGCGTGGCGGTTACCTGGGGGACAATGACGCCCGGCGGTTGGAGAATGCCTGGCAGCGTTTGCAGCACCAGGTGACTATCATTGATAGCGAAATCAAGGCGCTGGTGGCACGTACCGGTGCCATTGAGTTGCAGCAGCAGTGGCGCTTGGTGCAGGGCGGTTTGCTGTCGTTTCTGGAGTGGTCCGAGCAGGAATTGATTCTGGCGCCACGCATTCAGGTCTCCTGGGAAGAGGCTTACGACCACAGCCGCAGTGCCATGAAATCCCTGGATGGGCTGTCCGCCACGTTGATTTCCCTGGCGGACCAGCTGCTCAGCAATGTTCGCCAGGAAAAGGCCCGGGCCACGGTCTGGATGATGCTGGGTATCGTGCTGCTGTATGGGCTGGTGTTGGGGTTGGCGTTGTGGGTGTACCGGGCCAATTACCGGGCGATCAATGCCCGTGCCGAGAGCCAGGCCAAGGGTCTTTTCCTTGCCCGCATGAGCCACGAAATCCGAACGCCGCTGAACGGCGTGATCGGCTTGGCGGAATTGTTGCGCGAGACCGACCCGTCGCCACGGCAGCAGGAATATATCAGCCTGATTGATAGCGCCGGCCGTACCCTCACAGCGCTGATCAACGATGTGCTGGATTTCGCCAAGATTGAAGCAGGCAAACTGCAATTGGTTGAAGAACGCTTTGACTTGCCGACGCTACTGGCGGAATGCGTGCAGATGTTCAATTTGCCGGCCAGTGATAATGGCACCCTGGTGATTCTGGATGTGGATCCGCACACTTCTTCGGATGTGGTGGGGGACGCGATCCGGCTACGCCAGATCCTGATCAACCTGGTCGGCAACGCAGTAAAATTTACCCGCAATGGGCGGGTTGTATTGTCCCTGGTGTGCCGTCGCAGTGGCGGCGAAGCCCCGCTGTTCACCTTTGCGGTGACCGATACCGGCATTGGCTTGACCCAGGACGAGCAAGCGCAACTGTTCCAGCGTTTTTCTCAGGCTTCCGCCAATACCGCCCGTCGCTATGGAGGTACCGGGCTGGGGCTGTCCATCAGTCGCGAACTGGTGGGGCTGATGGGCGGAGAGATCCATGTGCACAGTACTCCGGGGCTGGGGTCCCGGTTCAGCTTCAGTATCCAGATGACCAGCGAGCAGGGTGACATCCCGATGATGGCGGAGCTGCCGCCAGCCAGTTGGCTCTGGGATGTGCAGGGAAGCCTGGTGGATTGGCTGGCCGATGACCCGCGTTTCGACACCGTGAAAGTGGTGAGGAGCATGGGGCAACTGGCGGAGGTGAACGGGGAGATCCGCAGTGGTGTTCTGCTGATCAATGGCCTGCCTGAGCAGGCGCTACTCGACGAAGCGCTGCAGATGGTGCGTCTGAATCCGGCCCGTATCCAGGTCTTGTTATTGCTTGGCATGCGTAGTGAAACGCCGGACTGGCTACCCGGGGAGGTGCGTGTGCTACGTCGCTCGGTGGTGACGGTCAGTGACCTCCAGCAGCTACTGGGGAGCTATGTACCGGGGGCGATCCCGATTGTCACTGAGCCGGTGGCGGTGGAATCCATCTCCAGTTTGCGTGTTCTGATTGTGGAAGATAATCCGGTGAATCAGATGGTCACCAAGGGCTACCTGGAGCGGCTGGGCGTTGCGCACATCATCGTCGCGGAGGATGGCCAGCAGGGGGTCGATTGTTTTGATGCTGAAGAGGGGGAGCTGGATCTGGTGTTGATGGATCTGGATATGCCGGTGATGGACGGATTTACCAGCGCCCATCATATCCGCGAACTGGAAATTCAGCATGGTTGGCCTGCGTGCCAGATATTGGCACTGAGCGCCCATGCCATTACCGAGCACGGAGGTCGGGTGCCCAGGGCGGGGATGAACGGGCAATTGATCAAACCCTTGTCTCTGACGGCAATGAAACAGGCCCTTTCCCAGTATCTGGGTGTTACGGCATAAGGTAGATCAAGGTGTCCTGCATGGCCGGGGGGAGCAGAGGCGCAGACCATACCAGCGCTATCAGGCCTGCCAGAATCGCGCTTTCGATGCGCCAGGCCCGATGACGGCGTATGGCGTGCAAAAGGCAAGCGCAGGCTGCCAGCATCATGCCACTGAAAAAGCTGGCCATGCTGACCAGTTGCCATTGAACATCATTGAACGTCAGGCCGATGCCGCAGGCGGTGAGCGCTGCAGCGCAGACGGTGAGGAATGAAAATGACGAGTGATGATGAGTTGTTTGCATGTCCAGCATCCAAAGATAATCCCCATGGTTACGATTGATGCAAGCAAGCACCGTGCCGAAACCTATCCTTTCTACTTTGATGCTAATCCTTATTTATGAACTGTCTATGAAATTGCTAGCCTTATTAGGTTAGGTTTTGTCATCTTTCTATCATGTTAATGATTAAAAATGGTTAACAAGTGTACGCATTAGTTCGTATAATGCGGGCCGCAATACCGGCTATCGTGATTTATTGATTTCTTGCTGTGCAGGCCTATGGGGGTTGGCAACAGGGAGAAATGGGGTGAAATATGCGTTTTTTTGCAATTATTCTGACTCTTTCCGTTGTCCTGCCTGCTCAGGCTCAGTTGAATCCGGGGATGGAGGGGCGCCTGTGCCAGGCGGCGTCTCAGGACAGTGCTTTTGGCGCGCTGGTGGATCAGTTGATTGAAAGCGGAGAAGTGCAAATGACTTCCGGGGAGTCCCTGCTTTCCATCCATTGCCCGGATGGGCAAACGGTGCTCTCCCATATGGTCAAAGGCCGTCAGGCGGAGAACCTGGAATATGCGGTGATTGATATGGGCCTGAGTTTGTCGGCTTCCCGGGTAAGCCTGAATGGGCAGACAGTAAGCCTGGGGGATGCCCTGACGCGCCTGGGCGCTGACAGCGATACGGCGACCCGGAATTTTGTCGATAGTTACCTGGATGACCTGGCCGACGAAGACTTTAATCCCAACTTGCGGGTCAGTCTGAAGTAATCATCGTTCCTGTCGCCCCGCGTTTCCCGTTTTTTCAGACGGCTGCATCCGCAGCCGTTTCTCCCCGGCTCCCCACACCGCTATAATCGGCCCGCAGATGAATACCGGGGCCTCTATGTCAGACCAGCATGATCGCATTTACGCCACGTCCCACCAGCAGGTGGCGCGTTTTTCCTTCGACGATACGGTAGTGCGGGTTTTCCCCGACATGATTCGTCGTTCGGTGCCCGGTTACCCCACCATTATCGATATGATCGGGGTGCTGGCGGCCCGTTATGCCCAGCCCGATACCTGTCTGTACGACCTGGGGTGCTCTCTGGGGGCGGCCGCCACTGCCATGGCGTCTCTGACCGGCGACACCCGCAACCCTATTGTGGCCGTGGATAATTCCCGTGCCATGATCGAGCAGGCCGCCACCTTGCTTTCTGATGCAGGACAGGCCCACCGGGTGACCCTGGAAGAAGGTGATGTGGCTGAGATGGCATTCGAGCCTTGCTCCATGGCGGTGCTTAATTTCACGTTACAGTTCATCGCCCCGCAAAAGCGTGATGCCCTGATTCAACGCCTGGCAGATGCTACGGTGCCCGGCGGCATTCTGGTGTTGTCGGAAAAAATCCGCTTTGCCAACGAAGCTGAAAATGCCTTGCAGACCGAACTGCACCATGCCTTCAAGCGCAATAATGGTTATTCGGATCTGGAAATCAGCCAGAAGCGTACCGCGCTGGAGAATGTGTTGATCCCGGAGACTCTGGCGGACCACGAAGCGCGCCTGAAAAAGGCGGGCTATCGGCATATTCATGTCTGGTTCCGTTGTTTTAATTTCATGTCATTACTGGCCGTGCGCTGATGCTTACCGATTACCTTCAGGCCTGTGAACGCGGGCTTGCGCCCCTGTTTGCTCCGCAACCCCTGGCCGCAGTGATGACGCTGTCCCGGGAGCGTCTGGTC
>NZ_LWEZ01001547.1:0-510 GCF_001634945.1 Alcanivorax sp. HI0044 | reverse complement strand
TTCCCTGAAGATTCTGAATAACCTCCATTCGTGCAACCAACTCATCCCGACGGGCTTGCAGCTCTTTAATTTCCTTGATCTTTTCGTTCAGCTCAGCGGTTTTGCTCTGGATATGACTATTGCGCGCACGCTGGTCCGCTATTTGCTGATCAACCACACTTTTCCAGCCGAAGAACAGTAAAGCCCCCACCACCGCTGCTACCACCAGCAGAACGATGAACTCCTGCTGCTGTCGCTTGCGGCGCTCTTCGCGCCAGGGCAACAGGTTAATTGTTGTTGTCATTGGTCAAAGCTCCTCAATGCCAGGCCGCAGGCAATCATCAATGCCGGGGCATCATTGGCAATGGCAGAGGCACTCACCTTGTTTGCCAGCGCCATGTCACTGAACGGATTGGCCACAGAACAGCCCGCCCCCACTTTCTCCTGAATCAGATCACCCAGATCGGCGATCGAGGCAGAGCCACCTGCCAGCAGGATGTAATCCACTTCATTGAACTGGGTGGAGCCATA
>NZ_LWEZ01001546.1:0-1006 GCF_001634945.1 Alcanivorax sp. HI0044 | reverse complement strand
AGCCTGGGCGTGCCCGTGGCGGCCGGCATACTCTACCCGCTCACCGGCAGCCTGCTCAGCCCGGTGATCGCCGGGGCCGCCATGTCGCTAAGCTCCGTCACCGTGGTCACCAACGCCAACCGGTTACGCTTTTTCAAACCCAAACACACGAACGGGACGACCCCATGACACCGGAACAACTTGCCGCCCAACTGCGTCACCCCAACGGCGAGGAAGGCAACACAGTCGCAGACAACATGGATGACCGTAACAGTCCGGTGATTCTCGCCGCCTATGCGGCATTGGCCCCCGCCGACGGGGACCGGATTCTGGAAATTGGTCCCGGTGGAGCCGGCCACCTTCCCGGCCTGCTGGCGCAGGCGGATAACCTGCACTACACCGGACTGGATGCCTCCCGCGACATGGTGCTGCGCGCCCGGGAGCGCTACCTGGGCGAAACCCGCGCCGCCTTTATCCACGGCGCGCTCACCGACGCGCCCCTGGCGCCCGCCGCCATGGACCGCATCGTTGCGGTGAACGTGGTGTATTTCTGGCAACCGCTCGCACCGGCCCTGCACGCCTTGTTCCTGCTGCTGCGCCCCGGCGGCACCCTGGTGCTGGGCCTGCGTGATCACAACAGCATGGCCAGCCTGCCCGTCTTCCAGCACGGCTTTTCCACCTACCACGGACCAGAGCTGCAGCACGCCCTGGAACAGGCCGGGTTTACCGACACCACGCTGGCCACCTTCGCGGAAGACAGCGTCGATGTACTCGGCGACACCATGCACAAGCAGTCCGTCATACTTACCGCCCGCAAACCCCGGGAGACGACACCATGAATATTCTCGTCAATCTGGCCGGCCTGATGTTGATGGCGCTGGTGGTCTGGTGGTTCTGGTTATCGCAGCGCAAAACCGCCGCACCGTCAGCCACCCACGAAACCACCATTATTGTCGAAGACGGGGTCTATACTCCGGCCTCCATTCGCGCCAACGCCGGCGAATCGTTGACCCTGCATTTCGACCGG
>NZ_LWEZ01001545.1:0-1265 GCF_001634945.1 Alcanivorax sp. HI0044 | reverse complement strand
GCCCTGGCCATCAAGAAAGCCCTGAAAGCCACATCGGCCCTGGCAGGCTCAAGTCACCCGGATGCGCCATTGCTACGCGAAAATCTGGATTGGGCAATTTGGGCCTTGAATCGGTAATTGGGGCGAGAGGGTTATGAACGGAACAAGAATCGAGGCTAAGTGTATGTTACGGGGGAATGGACTCATGGAGCATAGGGAAAAGGTGCATAACGTAGGCGCGCCAGCCATGGAGAAAATCCGTGAGTCCGGCCGATTTGCCCGCACCGTTGCGATGGCGGCAGTGCTGTTGTTGCTCAACGGGGTGATCTGGCCATCCTGGGCAGTCGCACTGGAAGTAGAGCGGCAGAAGGACATTGCCGAGCAGGCCCGCTGGGAAGCGAAGAACCAACATCTGGATCAGGTGCTAAAGCATGTTCGTGACAGAGTCCGTGACCGTAAGGCGCTGATTGACCAGCGTTTGGCCAAGGAAGGGGGTATGCTGGATAACATGCTTTCGGCCATAGGGCTGAGCCAGCTGACGCTGGAAGGCGTTGATGACCTGAGCTGGTTGGCTGGGCGGGCCGAGCATCTGCATCAGCAGGCGCTGAAAGAATTTGATGCCACCGGCAAGCGGCTGCGGGAGAAGCAGTTGCCAGAGAAAATTCAGCAGCGGCACGCCGAGGCTCGTCAACAATACCGGGAACGTTACCAGACCATGCAAGTTCGGATGGCGGCCATGCTGGAAGCAGAGAGTCTGCAGGAGCAGCAGGACGCAGCGGCGTCGCTGAAAGAGTGGATGGACAGCTTCACCCTGGAAAAGCCCCGTGACCCTTTTGACCCGAACAACTTGCCATGGGGCACCCCGGACCCGAACCTGACACCGGAGCCGTCCACCACCGCCAGAGAATTAAGCGCCAGGAATGCGCTTCCCCTATTCGAACGTGGCGTGCAACTGGCCAGTAACGTCATTACCCCTGACATGCTCGGACAACCCGGAGGCCCCACGGAAGAGGACCTGGCCGCCACCCTGGATGCCCAGCTCACCGATGCCGTCCGTGCGAAGGCGGAGGCGCTGGATCACGACCCAGTGGCAATCTACCAGTGGGTTCGCAATAATATCGAGTTTATTCCCAGCCATGGTTCCATCCAGGGCGCGGATTACACCCTGCAACACGGTAAGGGCAATGCCTACGACACAGCCAGCTTGCTGGTTGCCTTGCTCCGTGCCGCCAACATCCCTGCCCGCTACACGTTCGGTACCGTACAAATGCCTGCCGATCAGGTGA
>NZ_LWEZ01001544.1:0-922 GCF_001634945.1 Alcanivorax sp. HI0044 | reverse complement strand
TACGTCCCCGGAATGTTTCCCCTGAGTTGCTAAGCTTTTGACGGCTGGGTGTGTATGACGGAATCAGGTTGCTTAGTACCTGGGACTGATCAGAAGTGATGCGCAATTGCTCATCAATTTCGTCGCGGGTAATGACGGTAACTTTTTGGGAGGTCTTGCCAACTTCGCTATTGGCGCGAGTGGCAGAAACCGTAATGGCCCCCAGTTCGTTAGCGTCCGACTCCGCGATGGCAAGTGGTGAAGCTGCAAGCGTGAACAATGAGATAGGCAAGCCAATAAAGTAAGTACGGAGCACGGGGGCTCTCCTTATTGTAAGCAATGTAAATTCAGGCGTTGAAAGCTAAGGTTGGCGGGAATGATTGTCAATATCGTTTTGGTGGCGCGGGCAGCGTGGTTCTTTTAATGGGGAGGGCACGGGCTGCGGTAGAGCCCGTGCCGATGAGGCTAGAAATCTACGCTATACCCCAGGGTGTAGGTACGACCACGGCCCTTGAAGTTGTACTCGTCACTCACGCGGGCGGCCTGGGAGTAGTAGGTGAAGTAGTCTTCATCCGTCAGGTTCTCGATACCCAGATCCAGTTTACCTGCGGGTAGCTTGTAGCTGACCATGGCGTCGACCAGGCTGTAGCCGTCAAAGTCCAGGTCCGGGTCATCAAAGCCGCGGCTGAAGAAATGGCTGACTTGCAGATAGGATGAGACGGTGCGGCTCCAGCCGGCATTCCAGCTCATCTGTACCGTGTCGGGGGCAATGCTCAGGCCGCTCAGTTCGGTATCGACAACGCCGTTGCCGTCGGTGTCGGATTCGCCGTCCTCGTGGGAATAGGACAGTTTGACGCGGTGGGCGTCGTTAATCTGCATGTGCCCGGACAGTTCCACGCCCTGGATTTCGGTTTTCTCCCGGCTGCCTTCAAAGGTGCCGGTA
>NZ_LWEZ01001543.1:0-1895 GCF_001634945.1 Alcanivorax sp. HI0044 | reverse complement strand
GCCGGCAATCATGCCGAAGACGGCAAAGGCGATGGCCAGCCAGTGCCAGTTCTTGCCCAGGCCGTTTTTGATGTAATACATGGGGCCGCCCACGTATTGCCCGGCGGCATCTTTTTCCCGGAAATGAACGGCGAGGACCGCTTCTGCGTATTTGGTGGCCATGCCTACCAGGGCGATCAGCCACATCCAGACCAGGGCACCAGGGCCACCGGAGTGAATGGCGGTGGCTACGCCGACAATATTACCGGTACCAATGGTGGCAGACAGCGACGTGGCGAGGGCGGCGCCGGCACCGATGGTGCCCACCCCGCGCTGCGGCCCCAGCATTTGCCGAAAGCCAAAACCCAGCTGGCGTAAGGGCAGGAAGCCGAGAATAAGGGTCAGGTAAATGCCTGTGCCAGCGATGAGAATCAGCGCCGGCCATCCCCACAGAAGACCGCTAATCTGTTTGAGTATGGTTACCGTCTGTTCCATGGCTATCGTCCAATGCCCCGAAAGGCCTTAGGCTAGGGGAATTTCCGGGGTAGGGAAAGTGGGGCGTTTTGTTTGTGAGTGCTCGCACACTATTCTGTCAGTGCCAACTAGTTCAAAATTCTTACCCTTGATGCATGATAGCGTATTAAAGTATTAAAGCGTTGGTGCCATACACACCCTAGTTTTTGATGTATTTCACCCAGCCTGTCGCGGGTTCGCCTGCCGGGGGAGCAATGTCCAAGGTCACACAGCTAAAGCCGGTTTCCGGGAAAGCAGCGCCAGGCAGCATGCCGCGGCCGCTTGAGAAGATGTGTGCG
This sequence comes from Alcanivorax sp. HI0044, assembly GCF_001634945.1. Taxonomy (NCBI): domain Bacteria; kingdom Pseudomonadati; phylum Pseudomonadota; class Gammaproteobacteria; order Oceanospirillales; family Alcanivoracaceae; genus Alcanivorax; species Alcanivorax sp. HI0044. The sequence continues at coordinate 1,104 of NZ_LWEZ01001543.1, read as the reverse complement.
CGCTATCTCTCCCTTAGTGGGGCTTATCTGGGAGATATGCTGGATGGTGCCGATGATAAATTGTACGACCTTGCCGAGAAAGAGACAGACGGAGAGCGCGAGCGCTATTTCGAGGCCATGCGTGAGCTGCGCATTCAGCGTGCTGGCTTGATAGGCAGTTTCAAGCAGGCCATCAATCATCAATTTCTAACCCTGGCGCGGCCCCCGGAAACCGAGACACTGGAAAAAACGCCGGTGGACCTAGATTCCCTGACGCTGGTCAATGAGGATGAGCTGGAAACCTCGGTGGCGCTGGATAACATGGCGCGCCGGGCCCGCAATGGCTGTAACGAGCAGCTAAAGGTCCTCTGTCATCGCATCGAATACCTGTTTGAAAGCAAACGGGAAGTGAACGAACACAACAACCCGTTGGAACCCCGCCAGCTGGTCGCCTGTTTCAGCGAAGGGCTGGAAAAGCTGTCGTTGGATATCAAGGCCCGTCTGATCATCCTCAAGCTGTTCGAGCGGGAAGTGATGGCCGAAACCGGCTATCTGGTCAGTGAGGCCAACAAGGTGCTGATCGATGCCGGGGTGTTGCCGGAAATGAAGTCTGCGCCTATCGCCCCGGCACGCAAGCCCGGCTCCCGCTCACTGGCGAGCCAGGGCCAGGGTTCTGACGGTGGGATACCGATGTCAGGGAATGTCGGTGGCCCCAGCAACGATCAGATGTTTGGTTTATTGCAGGAATTGCTGGTGACCATGCGCGGCATGCAGGGAGGCCCGGGTAATGGTGGGGCAGGCGGCGCGCCGGGCGTAGCCAGCGAGGCGGCCATGGCCGTTATGCAGAACGGGGTGCCTTATATGAATGGCGCGCCGGTGGCTAACGCGGCGTCTGTGCATCAGGTCAGCTCCGATGATCTGCTCGGCGTCTTGAACCGCCTGCAGCGGGTAGAGCGTAGTCTCGGAGAGGAGGAAGGCGAAGACCGTGCCGACCTGAAAACGGACCTGTCCGAGCTGCTCGACAATGAGCACGGCGAGGCCATCCATGCCCTGGATCAGGCCGATGATGATGTCATCAATCTGGTGGCCCTGCTGTTCGATTTCATTCTGGATGACGAGGGCCTG
>NZ_LWEZ01001542.1:0-925 GCF_001634945.1 Alcanivorax sp. HI0044 | reverse complement strand
GCCCAACGTGGGGCCGCGCTATGAGGTGCTGGAAAAACACATCGAACGGCTGCGCCGGGAAGAGGAGCGCCAGGAAGCACTGACCCGTTTCTTCCAGGTAACACTGGCGCAAATTCGCGAAGGGGTGGTGATCGCCGATGCCTGCGGGGTGATTGTCTACGCGAACCCCCAGGCTGCGTTCCTGCTGGGCCTGGAAATGGGGGCGCTGGATACGGGGCAGCCCATGGTGACAGAACTGGACCGGGAGCTGGAACTGCGCGAGCACAGCTGGGATGACCTGCTGTGCCGGACCCTCGGCGAGGGCCGCACCCAGGTGGAGTGCCGTAACCGCCAGGGCACGGACCTGTATCTGGACATGCTGCTGGTGCATGCCGGCGATAACCCGGGGCGGATGATGATCATTTCCTTCAAGGACATCAGCGATGTGAAGCAGGCCATGCGGGCCCGTTCCGAAATGCTGGATTTTCTCTCCCACGACCTGCGCTCGCCCATGGTGTCGGTGCTGGCGCTCACGGAAAAAATGCGTCAGAGCGGCGACCACGAGGGCTTGCCGCTCTTCCTCGATAATGTGGAGCACTATGCCCAGCGCAACCTGAATATTGCCGAGCAATTCCTGCAGCTGGCCCGGGTGGAAGCGGTGGAATCCGTGGAAATGAACGAGCAGGACATGCTCGATGTGGTCGAAAGTGCCATCGATCAGGTACAGATTCAGGCTCACCAGCGTGATATCACCTTGCGGTTTGAGTACGACCCGGACCAGGAAGTTTGGGTGCTGGGTAACAATGAGCTGCTGGAGCGGCTGGTTGTGAATTTGCTGACCAATGCGGTGAAGTACAGCCATGAGGGCAGCTCCGTTGATGTCAGCCTGTATGCGCAGGGCAACCAGGTGGGCTGTGAGGTCCGAGATCGCGGGGTCGGGATTCCG
>NZ_LWEZ01001541.1:0-1015 GCF_001634945.1 Alcanivorax sp. HI0044 | reverse complement strand
GGTAATCCACTATCTGGTGAAAACACCGGATATGGATCCGCATTATCAACCAGAGCCCGGTGTCGGCGACAAAATGGAAAGCTCATTGCGATTCGCCACCAACGAAACCACCGGCCACATTGGCGCCCTGCTGATGCTAATGGCGCTGTCGGTAAGCGTCGGCGGCATTATCGAGCGTTCAGGCGTCATGGAAATGCTGCCTGAGACCTTCCCGAGCATCTGGCTGGCCATGACCCTGCTGGTCGTTACCATGGTGATCATTGGCATGATCATGGACCCCTATGGGGCGGTGATTCTGGTCAACGCAACTATTGCGCAAATTGCCTTTGACAATGGTATTGCGCCACTGCATTTCTGGATGATTACCCTGGTGGCTTTCGAGCTCGGCTACCTATCGCCCCCAGTCGCATTGAACCATCTGCTGACAAGGCAAGTGGTCGGGGACGAGGAAGTGGAATCCGCCAAGGTACCGGGTGGCAGCTTCTATCGCCGCTACGAAAAGTTCCTGCTGCCGATCGCGGTGATGCTGACTGCGCTGCTGCTGGTTTCTTACGTACCGCTGATGTCGGACTCGCTCCACGAGTTCCTGTTCCAGAAGATCCAGGCCGGCGTTCACTAACGTCAACCGCAACACCAAAAAGGGCCCAGAGGGCCCTTTTTGCGTTTCTGGACACCCGCAGCACTCAAGCAGGCCTCTTCTCTCAGCACCTACCCAGACGCACTACACCTGCCTCGTTACGTCATTGGTCCCGCCTTTCCCTGCTGGTAGCAGTATGCTAATTTGCAAAATCTTTGCTCTCAGGAAAATAACAAGGACAAAAAATGGCCACCCCCTACGCATGGAACAGCGTACCGCCCGCGAGTGGTTTTCCTCCCTGCCTGCCCTGCTGCTGCTATTGCTGACCATTTTCCTGGCTTCCGGGCAGGTTATTCACTCCCAACTTCTCTCGATCGGTGAAAACACCTGGGACAACTACTTCCAGTTACGTAGCGCAGGAGCACTGAACGAACCCAC
>NZ_LWEZ01001540.1:0-961 GCF_001634945.1 Alcanivorax sp. HI0044 | reverse complement strand
TCAAGCTCTACCCGGCGGGTGCCACCACCAACTCTGCCAGTGGCGTTACCGATCCGGGCAAGATTACCCATCTGTACGAAGCCATGGAAAAGCACGATGTGCCGCTGCTGGTACACGGTGAGGTGACCGATGCGGAGATCGATATCTTCGACCGTGAAAAGGTGTTCATTGATCGTTACCTGAACACGATCCGCAGCCAGTTTCCGGCGTTGCGTATTGTGTTTGAGCACGTGACCACCTCGGAAGGCGTCAACTTTGTGCGCGAAGCCAACGCGCTGACCGCAGCGACAGTGACCCCCCAGCACTTGTTGATGAACCGCAACGATCTGCTGGTGGGTGGTGTGCGTCCGCACAATTATTGCCTGCCGATTCTCAAGCGTCGCCAGCATCAGGACGCCATCCAGAAAGCGGTGATTGACGGCCACAGTCGTTTCTTCCTGGGCACTGATTCCGCACCGCACGCCCGNAACAAGAAAGAAGCAGCCTGTGGCTGCGCGGGCTGTTACTCCGCGCGGGCGGCACTGCCGCTGTATGCGACCTTCCTGGAGCAGCACAATGCGCTGGATAAACTGGAAGGGTTCGCCAGCCACTTTGGTGCCGATTTCTATCGCCTGCCGCGCCACACCGACACCGTGACCTTGCAACGCAAGCCGTGGGAGGTGCCCACCATAATCGACGCCGCCGGGGAGCCGGTGGTGCCGTTCTTTGCCGGCGAACAGTTGCCCTGGTCGCTGGGCTGATTGCCGTGGAAGAACGGATTCCGGTGGTGGTGCTCACCGGCTTTCTGGGCAGTGGCAAGACCACACTGCTCAACCGTGGCTGAGCGAGCGCCGCGATGTAGCCCTGATCATCAACGAGCTGGGCGATATCGGTATCGACCAGCATCTCACCGGCACCGGGGTGTCGGTCTCGTTGCTGGCCGGCGGTTGCCTGTGCTGCGTGATTCAGGGTTCCCTGTCCA
>NZ_LWEZ01001539.1:0-1114 GCF_001634945.1 Alcanivorax sp. HI0044 | reverse complement strand
AACACTCTCCGTTACCTCCCGGCAGAGCTGCGCCAAAGTGTACTGGCCAACTGGTATCAGAACACCGGCAAACTGCGCCTGGCAGTCAGTTACGAATCCGTGGACACCACCCTGCCCACTGATATTCCATTCGACACCAGCACCCCCATGAACGAGTTCAACGACAAGCTGCTGACGCGCTTTACTGAACTGAACGCCCGGCCAGACCCGATCAACCGCTGTGATGGAGAGCATTGTCAGCGTGCTGATGTGTCTGCCTGGAAACAGCAGGCCGACCACACCCTCAGTGCCATCTCTTCACGTCGTGCCGCCAACCTGCCGGTGGTGAACTTTATGCCGGAAGTCAGCATGGTGCATGTGCGGGGCAATCAGGGGGAGCAGGAAATCTACTCTCTGTTCCGTAACCGGGCCCATAGCAACGTGGCGTTCATGATGGGGGAATCCCTGCGTTACCAGCCGCCCCTGGATACCCTGACCCTGTATCCCGGCGTGCTGGCCAGCTACCCCAACTTCATGTTCCTGGTGCAGGACGACCAATTACAGGCGTTCGTCAGCCAGATGGAAGCAGTGAAGACGCAAGAAGACTTCACCAAAGTGGTCGACGCCTACGGCATCCGCCGCACCCACCCGGCGTTTTGGCAATACTTCCACGCACTGGACCAGTATCTGCAAGAGCACGAGCCAACCCAGGCCGGCATTCTCGATATGAACCGGTACGAAAACCTTTGAACAATTAGCAGCAGGTAACGCGGGAGGAATGGGTGCCCTGACGCAGCCATCCTGCCCGCGGAGACTGGTTGAAAGTTCAAACTGAAAAGTTGAAAAGGAACATCAACAAGCTCCCCCTCGCCCTTTTCCCAAAGCAGCGTCGCTGGTAGCGCGATAAACCTCCCATACGCTCTAAGTCCGACAATGGCTAGGTCTGTGGCGCCAGGACGGTTGCTACTATGCCCGACCTGTCAGTCACACTGGTCAATGTGACCGTCGCTCACCTCTCCATAATCGAATGCAATCCATAGACATAACAATGAGGTTCCATCATGGCGAAAGATGCAGTGGGTTATGCGCTGACCGCGCTTAACCGCCTGGCCAGCTCGGAGATGCTCGACAAGAT
>NZ_LWEZ01001538.1:0-442 GCF_001634945.1 Alcanivorax sp. HI0044 | reverse complement strand
GGATCATGCCGGTAAAGCCGGGCATCGCCGGCCCACAGCACCCCAGCCTCGCCATCGTGAATCAGCAGCACGACAACCGTCGCCCCCATGGGCTTGCTTCCCAGGTGCATGGCGGCGTGATGACGGATGGCATGGTTGGCGCTTTGCAGGGCGGCATCCACCGCCAGCAACCGGTGGGCAATACCGCCCCCGAGGGCAAGATTTTCCAGTGCATGACGGATCATGGTGGCGGCAAGGTCGCCGGCATCATGCCCGCCCATGCCATCAATAACGGCCCACAGGCCCTCGCCGTCACGGCACACCAGCGCGTCTTCATTGGCCGACCGGCGGCCTGCATGGGTGCGTCCCTGCCCCCGCCAGCAGCTCATCTCATCGCACTCGCTGCAGTAGCCAGATACCCAGCACCAGACACAGGGACGGCGGCAGGATGGCAGCCAGAAGC